>CAXGOD010000104.1:0-7307 GCA_964011245.1 uncultured Bacteriovoracaceae bacterium
CTTTAACTGAGAAGTCAGAGATGTTGCTGGGGCTTAGGCCTTATCCAAATAAGCAGAAATAATAAACTTTATAGGAGAGTATGTGAAAAGCCTAATTTCATTGATAATATTTATTCTTTTTTCTAGTTGTAATGAGCCAGATACTCAAAATACGATTCAAATAATTAATGGGCTATTAAAAGTAGAAAGCGTTCAAAAAGACCTTTACACTATTAGTTTTACTAATTCATCTACCCATGACGTCTTACTCCCTGCAGTTAATCCAACAGTTCCAGTTTTAAAGATTGAATATCTAACAAAGGAAGGCTGGGTCTTGGATCATATGAAAAGCAGTATGGTTAAAACAAAATTTAGAGTTAAATCTAGAGAAATAGCGATTTTAAAACAAAGGATAATAAAACAAAAAGGGGTGGAGTACCGTTTATCTGTTTTTATTGAGGACGAGAGTACAAAGCTTAAATACAAGTCTTCAGTAGATATCTAGAATGATTATGCTCATAATTTCAATCAATTAGGATGTAAATATATTGTTTTATATACCGATAAGTAGATATATGGAACTATTAACTGTTTGTATTGATAAAATGAATAAAGACAAATTTGTAATCATTCATGGAGATGATGTACAAAGTTCTACTTGTGTTTTGCATGATGGAACCAAAGGAAAGTTTTCTATATTAAAACATCGTGTAAATACCCACAGAGTTTTTCAAGTGACACTTGAGGATCCAAGACTTGTAATCAAACAAATACTTCAATATAAAATTTTACTTAGTAATTCGGAAAAGCAAATTGAGTTTTTAAATACTAAGATTAAAGGTCACTTGGCCCTTAGGTCTCAAGGTAATATGTACTGGTTTGATATTTATACGCAAAATACAAAACTTAAGTATGATGAGTTTCTAGAAGTCGTTCAGTTCACTAGCGATATTTCAGATCAATCAGATAGAGTTACCTTGAACGGATATAAGAATAAAAAGTGGGTCTTCTACTATATTGGAGATGATTTAAAGGAAAGACTTTCTAGAGAATTTGATGAAGTCGTCTTTGAATATATTCCATACTTTGAAGCTGCTTAGCTTTTAGGTTTAAACCCTGGTCTTGCTAGAATCTCCATATAGAAAGAAGTAGCTTCTTTATCAACATAAGTATCAATTGATTTACTAATATCATTTACATGAACTTTTTTAGCATCAGCTTCTGTATCACCAATTCGGCAATCAAAATCCCAGAAGTCGACATTATCAGGAACATCTTTTTTTCTTTCACGAACTAAGTATTTCTTTATTTCGTTTTTGATCTTATCTGCTTGTCTTGCTGGTTTATGATTTGTTGCATTTAGCTCAAAAGTCTTTTTCATGATTTCCTTAATTGATTTATATGTGTTTTAACAACACTACACTCCCAATAACCGAATGTCACTCTAGCTGAAAGGATATATCCACTTCCAAGATCCATTAAAATCGAGTATAGTTTACTTAATTTGAGGTATAATTAATGGAAAAAGAACAGCTAAAAAATATAGTGAAGAATGTCTTGGTAAACATGCCAGAAGACTGGACACGACTTACTACCCATAGATTAGATATTTATAATGAAGACTTTGCAAAAATTCAGTTTATTGAGCAATTTGAAAAAGCTTGTACAAGTAGGATTAGTGAGGATGCACTTAAAGAACAATTAGCGAATTTGCCAACAGCATTTGATTATATCCGTCTTGGGCATCCACTATCCTGTATCTTGGAATGGGCAATTGCAAGAAGCAAGAAGATTAATGCTGAACATGTCATTAGCTTCTCTTCTAAGATGATGCCTATAATGGCCATCTTACGTAAAAACCTATTTAAGAAAACGAAGACACAAATTATTTATAAAGATGAACTACCGTCTTGCTTTGATGCTGATGTTTTGAAAAATATTTATAATTATAATTTTGAACTTAAAAAAATTACTAGCCATGATGAGATTACAAGCTTTGATGGAAGTAATATACTTTTAACAAGTTTAGAGGAAGCTCAAAACACTGACTTTGGGGATGATATTGATTTCATTATTAGTATTCACCCAAAGCTAGGAAGCATTGCTATTGTTGGGGCTTCGGATAGTAAAGACTATATCTCAGAGATTCAACATGTAAGAAGAAGAGAATCAATTGCCATGACTCCGATTGATTGCGTAAATGAACTCCATGTGTTCGTAGATGAACCATTAGAACGAACAAATTTTGATGAATCTGGTATTTTAAAAACGATTAACACAATAAAAGAAATCACAAACTCTCATTCAGATGCATGTTTAGGTTCTAGTGGTTTATCTATTCAGTACGCAATCACTATGGGACTTATCCATGAGTCTCTTGAAAACTATAAGGGAAAAGATATTAAGCTTATAGTTCCCCCTAACTGTTATGGAGGGACTAATGATCAAGCGAGAAGGGCCGCTGCTTGTATTCCTAATGTTGAAATCATGGATCTTCCTGTAGACCGTGAACACGATATGGTTCAAAGTGTTGAAGAAGTTCTGTCTGAAGTTGCCAAACTAGATGCGGTTCCTTTTATTATCGCAGAGATTCCAACAAACCCTAGGGTCGAAGTTCCAGATCTTCAAAAACTCAAAGAAGCTTTAAGTAAAGTAAGGCTAACTTCTAAAGGTGAGGCTGCAGTAGCCCCTGTTTTTATACTAGACCAAACTTTCTGTCCTAATGTTAAATTTTTAGGAGGGCAAGATATACTCTCAAGTATAAAAACAATTTCTTATGTTAGTGGTTCAAAATTTCCTTCAGGTGGTCTTTGTACAGCGGGATATTGTGTGGCCAATGAAAAAGGTCAATATTTAATGAGTTATATCGATCGTCATTTAAAAATATGTGATAATAGCGCTACAGACTATCAGGTAGATATATTATCTAAACAAATGCCATCTATGATTAAAAGGATTGATGATGCATATGTTAATACTCGCAAGTTTGTAAATCATATCTGTGAAATCTTACCAGAAGCGAAGATTAACTTTGTTTCTGAAGAGCTCGCTCATGATGGTTTTACTCCTTCTGTATTCTCACTAGATCTTCCGACAATTGGAAGCACAATTGATGAGAAAGAGGCGTATAAAAGAGATCTAAATTATAAACTTATTAACCTAATGATTAACGAGATTCCAAAAGAAAGTAAGCATTGTGTAAGCTATGGGCAATTAAAAGGTTGTTACTGGACGATTCCAGCGACATCAACTCAAGGAACCACAAAAGAGGGTGATAAGGACTATATTGTTCGAGTTGCTGTCTCTGCTGACTTTGACTTAGATTTACATAAGAGTATTTTTACACGTTTTTGTGATGAGAATATCAAGGGATAGCTTTAACCTTTAAGCCAAGTATTAACTTTTTTCTTAGGTATCTTGCTTAAGTTTGCAAGAAAATCATAATCTAAAATTTCTCTATTACTATGATTCTTAACTCTCTCACAAATAGCGTCAAAGACCTTATAGGTTACTTCAGCGTCTTCAAAAGCTCGATGGGAAGCTTTATTTACAAATCCTAAGTATCCACATAATGAGCTAAGCTTATGAGAGGGTAATTCTTGAAATATTCTTCTCGCTAGTAAAAGTGAACATAAAAAATTATTTTCTGGATAAATATTATTCCTATTCATTTCTGCTTTAAAGAAACGTGAATCAAATGAAGCATTATGGGCAACAATAATTTCCTTTTTTACAAATGATTGTAGCTTAGGGAAAACGACATAGCTTTTCTCAGCGTTTTTTACCATTTCATTTGTTATTCCGGTAAGATTTGTAATAACGCTGCTTATTTTCATACTAGGATTAACAAATTCCTGAAATGTATCGATAATTTGGTTGTTCTGAATTTTAACAACACCAACCTCAATAACACGATCGTAATCAGCTGAAAGTCCTGTTGTTTCAAAGTCGAGAATATTATATGTTGTCTTCATATTTTCTTTTTATGTTCAATATACAGCTTTTCTACTTTTTCTCTTGCCCATGGAGTCTTACGGAGAAACTTTAGACTAGAACTAATAGATGGGTCTACAGTGAAGCATCGAATATTTATATGTTTACCCATCTGCTCAAAGCCTAGGTCGCTAATTAACTCTTCAAGTATTGATTTAAGAGTTACTCCATCAAGAATCTGATGTTTTATTTTGTTAGTCATAGCTCTTTTAAAGTACTTTTTGAGGCAAAAGTAAATAATAATTTGTTCAATAGTTATAAGTAAAAACAGAGGTCATCCAACGAAAAATGAACTTGCACGCAATGCACCGTAGAATCTTGTATAGAGTATCTTTAAGTGGTAAAAGGTCTATATTCCAAAGGATTAAAAATGTTTGAACAACTAAGAGAAAAGTACCCGTTATTACTAATGAAAAATGGTGTTTATTATATCGCACAAAATGACGAACCAGTTCTAAACTATCTAGACCTGATAAGCTTAGAGAACTCAGAGGATACTTTTAGGGACTATATTTCATATCGATTAGACACAACAAATAGAAATCTCACTATCGAGCAAAAAAACATAATAATTGGAAAGATTAAAAGTAAATTAATTGCCTTTAAAGAAGGGAATGAACTTATTACTAATATTTCTGATAGAGAAGACTGGCTTTATATGCCTACATTTTTATTATTATCTCAAGGTGGTGATGATAGAAGTACAATTGATCCAATAACATTAAAAAATAAATATCACTCAAAAACTTTACCTTATTATGATTATCAACGCTCAAGTTGTACTAGTTCAAGTATCTCACTAGAAACTTACTTACATCTTGAACAACAACATTTTGATTTAATGGCCGCAAATGTTTTAGGTGAAATTGATAATAAAACTTTATTTAACAACCAAAATGATGAAATTTTATCTTATTTTGTTACCCCAGCTATAAGGGAGAAAGTTTCCATTCTTTCAACTCCTTCTGGGACTGATGTTGAGTTCTTGTGTACATGGCTTGGGGTTCTAAGAGGTGTTGAAGTTTTCGGCAAGAATAATATAAGTATTTCTGTGTTTGTAAATGGTGACTTAGAAGTTGGTTCAGGGACAAAACTTGCAACAGGATTAAAACATTTTAATGCACGCGCACCTCAAGGACATAAACTTGAAACTAATATCCCTGTTTCTGAGTTAGATCATATAGATATTGATGTACAAAGCTTTTTTACTAGAGATGACAAAACAAATGTTTTAAACTCTACTGAATCAGAAATGATTATTTATGAAAAAGTTAAGAAGGAAGTAGATCAAGATAGAATTGTTGTTTTTCACTATGTTCATGCATCAAAAACTGGAGTTTGTATTCCTTCTTTTAATATGGCGCGAAAAATAAAAGAAGACTTTGGTAATAAAGTTATTATGATTGTGGATGCTGCTCAAATGCGTTTAAGAACAGACTCTGTAGAGCAATACCTAGAAATGGGGATGAATGTAATTGTAACAGGCTCTAAGTTTATAGGTGGAGCTCCATTCTCCGGTGCTTTATTAGTTAGTGAAATAGATAGTCATTCATTTGTTAACGCGCAAATCGACCTTCCAAAAGAGTTCAGTCAATACTTCGATGAATTTGGAGTTTCTGCGCTAGTGAAAAGAGATCAATCGCAAACAAAGTGGTCAAACTGGGGTTTGTTTATGCGTTGGGAGGTTGCACTTCATGAGATGAAGCAATTTGAGCGCATTCCTCTTGAATTTGCTAATCGTTTTATTTTTGAGTGGGGAAAAAGAATTGAGAAGATAATTGAATCGGAAAAAATTAAGGTTAATATCTTAAAAGAAAGTGCTTTATTACCAAGTGATGAGAGTTCGCTTTCACATGCTAATAGTATTGTTCCATTTGAAATTGTAACTACACCAGAGTTAACACAAACTCAATTAAAGAAAATACATGCCAAGATGACAATTAAAAGAACCAGAGATGATATCATCTGTGAAATTGGCCAACCTGTTCAGATTTCTACAGGTGAAAACAAAAGGTATGCACTTAGAGTTGCCTTAGGGGCAAAAAATGTAATTGATGCTTATCGTGGAACTAACAGTTACCGCTTTAGTGATTGCCTAGAGTACTTACTTAATAATGATAGAAAGCTATTAAACAAGCTTTTTGATTTAATTGAGGATGAGATTGAAAATGGTAGAAACTAAAATACTTAACCTAATTAAAACAGTTCGTAGTAAAGGTATTCTTGAAGAAAATGATTCATCATATATTATTTATGACCTAGATTTAGTTGAACAAAGATACGATGAACTAAAGAGTGCATTTCCTAAAGATACTTTACATGGAGTTGCCATAAAAGCATGCCCTCTGCCAGCACTTTTAAAGAAACAAGCCCTGGCAGGACTTGGAGCTGAAGCAGCATCGATAGAAGAAGTTCAAATTGCTATTAATAGTGGAGTTCCAAAAGATAAAATTATTTTTGACGGGCCAGCTAAAACTAAAGATGAAATAGAATTTTGTATAAATCATAATATTTATATCAATATAGACAGTTTTGAAGAGCTAGATAGAGTTACAAATATTCTAGGAGCTAACAGTTCTTTTAAAGCTGGATTGAGACTAAACCCTCAACTCGGATTAGGAAAAATTGGAGATACATCTGTTGCCGGTAAAAAATCTAAGTTTGGAATCGATTTAGATGATTATACTGATAAAATAATAAAGGCTTATCAACAATACCCTTGGCTCGTAGGCGTACACGTGCATATTGGTTCTCAAGGGATGTCTTTATCAGAACTGGTTAAAGGAACTCATAAAGTTTATGACTTTGCTAAGTCTTTTGATGGATTAGAACGCTTCGACCTTGGTGGAGGGCTTCCTGTTGTTTATAGTGATCAAGACCCCGATGTCAGTTTTAAGAACTATACAGATGCTTTGATAAAAGAAATACCCGGTTTATTCGATGGAAAATTAAAACTTCTTACGGAATTTGGAAGAAGAGTTTATTCAGACACTGCGATCGCCATTTCTAATATTGAATATGTAAAAAATAATAAACAAATTGTTGCCCATTTAGGCGCTGACATGTTTTTAAGAAGAGTTTATAAACCCAGTGAGTGGTTTCATCGCTTAAGCGTATTAAATAATAAAGCAGAAATAATTAATGAAAAGAAGCAGACCTATACAGTAGTTGGCCCATTATGTTTTGGTGGAGACTTCCTAAGTCGAGAAGTAGAATTACCAAAAATTAAAGAGCATGACCTTCTTATCATCCATGATGTGGGGGCTTATACTCTATCTATGTGGTCGAGGCATTGTTCTCGATTCACTCCAAAGGTTCTAGGAGTAAAAAATGGT
>CAXGOD010000105.1:0-7219 GCA_964011245.1 uncultured Bacteriovoracaceae bacterium
GGATAGAGCATCCGCCTTCTAAGCGGACGGTCAGGAGTTCGAATCTCTTCTGGTGCGCCATTTTATATTTCAAAAAATAAATTAATCATTTGTATAAAGCACATCTAAAGCAATACTCCCTTCATTAAAACTTATCTTTGCTACTCTCGTGATTTCTCTATTTCCACTTTCTAATTTTTCTTGGAATACAATATAGTTAAAAGCATGAGCAATGGCGTATCTAATATCTTCAATGCTACGACCAAAATTTGAGCTTTGGCACTTCAGTTCTAAGTTTTTAATCGCATCAAATATATTCTCTCCATTTAAAAGAGCCATAGCGCTATGTCCTTCACGAATAAGCTCAACAAAACTCATTGCCTCTGGGCCTTCTACATAACTATGAACAATATAGTCAGCTCTCATTTTAGACGCAGTTTCAACTAACATAGGCATTTCACTTACTTTGTGTCTCGGAGCTTGTAGCCTTGCTGATCTCTTTCTTTCAAAAATTAAAGAAGGAGTTCGCTCAATAGTCACGACTCTCATTTTTTCTTCTATTGCATTAGCTAATACATTTAAGAGAGTTGTTTTTCCACTTCCAGCAGGTCCTGCTACCAAAATACTCAGATTCTCTTTGATGATTTGCTTAAGCAGCTTTTCACCACTTTCTTTTACTGCTCCGAATTTAATATATTCTTCCCAGCCTATAGATTGAGAGGGGATCTTTAAAATATTAAGAGAAGGCCCTTTCATACTCATTGGAGGTAGTACTACGTTGATACGAGTTCTTTCATCAAGAGTAAAATCATAATTATAAACATCAACTTGTTTTTCTATCCCTGCAAAACTCATCAATTCTGTAATTACTTTTTCAACTTCACCTTTGTTTTTAAATAGATTGTTGGCTTGAATTTCTTTGTCACGGTCATAATAGTAAATGTCATCAAAGCTATCTACAATAATCTCGTTAACATCTTTTTGTTTAAAGATATCTTTTAAAGGTCCTAGTGCATTTTTAAGTTTCATATAAGCCTCCTTGTTTGTTGGTAGACTCAGTATCGTATAGAATGTCGCTTGGCGTAACTAGGGTGTTGCCTAGGGATTAATCCAAGCCTTCGAAATTGCAAGACTTATCGTCTCTGAACGGCCACTAGTTTCTGACTTCTTATAGATATTTTTAAGATGAAAATCAATAGTTTTCGGACTTATTGAAAAAGCTGAAGCAATCTCTTTATTGGTAAAGCCTTTAGCTACGAAGGTTAATATTTCAGTTTCTCTTTTCGTTAAGGGAGTTTGTGTTTGTTCAATTGATTTCTGCGCCGAAATCAGTTTGTCTGATAAATTATTTAAAATAATATGAGCTTCAGTGTTTGACGCTTAAGTTGTAGCTTTAAAGTTGTTTATAATATTTAAAAACTCTTCTATATCAATCATTATATGGACTCACAGAAGTAGATTAGATTTGATTGAAGTGGAGAATGTATTTTCTTCATTCTCCGTGGACAATCTTCTTTTGTGCTTAAGTATATTGTTTTTGATTTTGAATCAAGTTTATTAAAGGTAGATTTGTATTGAGTAAAACGCCATTTGTTTTTATGTGTAGTATCAGCATTGATAGTTGGGTTGATAATCTCCTTAAAATAAATAGCGTAGGGAGTTAGAATCTCAAAATTAGGTTCGTGTACTAATATTGAATGATAGTTATTCTGTAAGATAAATTTATTAAGTTTTTTATAATTAATACTTCTCTGAGGAATGAAGTCACTGTGTAAGTACTGTCCCTTTGCACTTTGTGGCCATTGCTTAAAGCGATCAAAAAACTGATATGTATAAAAGATATTTATAGCAATTGTAATAGTGAAAAGAATCTTGAGTTCTTTTTTGGAAAGGAAACTGCTGATGAGTGTGTAGTACAGAAAAAAGTAGAAACACCAATAAGTGACTCTAGGGAACTCAGGTGAAATGAGAGAAATTAGTAGAAATATAAATATGAGAATTAGAGATTCTTTTCTTTTTCTTATTAACCCTAAGGAGAGTGTTAACAAAATGATTGCTAAAAAAAAGAAGGTGTTCAATTGTTGAATTAAAATTTGTGAGAAAAGGGAGCCATCAAATAAAAAGGAAATCAATTTTAAATGATTTAGAAATGAAAAACTATGCACTTTTTGTGAACTTAAAAAAGCAGGGACCTTATGGATGTTTAGCAATATTGTTGGTACTAAAAAGATTAAGAAATTTTGAATGTTTTTTTTGGATATTGTATTTTTTGTGAAAAATAAGATTAAAGCAGGGGCTGATACAATATGTAGTTGAACAGCTACTCCAAAGAATATGGAACTTACGATTTTATTCTTATCTAAGAAAAAGAGTCCTAACATCACGAGTAAGCTCATGAGTCCAATCGCCTCAAGCGAGTTTACTGTAAAAAAATAGAAAGTTGGCGTTAATGTTATAAGAAACCAAGTCGCCCAAGACTTGTTGTGTTTATAGCTTAAAAAACTAGCTGCTATGAGAAATAAAATATTTGTCAGTCTAGAGGCAAAGATTGTATCTTCCAAAAGAATCTGCAATGGAAGTAAAGTAATATTAAAGAGAGAACTTGTATAATAAGTCATCCCCGATATAGAAAAACCTTCTAGGGATAAATATTTTTTTGCCATTACTATTGGGTAGAATTCATCATCATTTATAAAAGGAAAATTCTGAATAAGTATAGAATATAATATAACTAAAAAGGTAATGAATAAAATCGGTAAATACTTTGTATTATTCATTAAGGGGAAACTCTTTTTATATCCCATGAATTATTTAAAGAGTATTTAAATCTGTCATGGAGTCTACTTGGACGTCCTTGCCAGAATTCGAACAGATTAACTTCTATATAGTATCCCCCCCAGTTAGCTGGACATGGAAGAACTTCTTCAGTTTCATATTGTTTTGTTAGTTCATTAACTTTTGTTATAAGATCTTCCTTAGAGATAACTGAACTTTGCAACGACGCCGTTGCACTAATTTGACTATCTTTAGGTCGTGATTGAAAATATTTCTCAGACTCTGAGCGATCAACCTTAGAGATAACACCATTCATTCTTACTTGGCGATCAAACTCTTTCCAAAATATATTTATGCAAACAGATTTATTATCTGCCATTTGCTCACCCTTATCACTAGAGTAGTCAGTGAAAAAAGTAATTCCTTTGTCTTTAATATCTTTGATAAGGATAATTCTTGAATGAGGAATTCCATTCTTATCAACAGTAGCTAGGTTTGCTGCATTAGGATAATTGATTTCACTTTTGAGCACCTGGTCAAACCAAGTGTTAAGTTGATCAAATGGATTTGGAGCTAAGTCATCAATATTCAGCTCTGACTGTAAATACTCGGCTCTTATATCTTTTAAGTCCATAAAGAATCCTCTGGAATAAGTATGATTTGTTGAAGTATAGTAAATATCACACTGTCTTCAAAGATAAAAAAGGATGATTCTAATGAGCGAATACATTATATTTCATAACCCAAGATGTTCTAAATCAAGGGCAACATTTGAACTTCTAACAGCAAACGGAATAGAGCCTGAAGTCTTTGAGTACCTAGAAGAACCAATGAATAAAGAGGGGCTTGAATATCTTTTTCAAGCTCTAGGTAAAAAACCAAAAGATGTTCTTCGAGTTAAGGAAGATGAATACAAAGAATTAACATTAGACCTCAATAATGATCATGAAGTTATTGCAGCAATCATTACACATCCTAAAATCTTGGAAAGACCAATAGTTATGAAAGGTGATAAAGCAATAATCGGTAGACCTCCGGAAAATGTTTTTGAATTGTTTTAGTTATTGTTTTTGGACTGAACCATTATTAATATAGATTCTTGTTTCATAAGCATTTTTTACAGGTGAACTTACAAAGTCAGAACTAACAGTTCCATTTTTTACTTTTAAATCATATAAGTAATCAACCTCAGGGTTATAGTTAAAGAAAACGGAACCATTATTGATTTCAATAAAGGTATCGAATTCAGCATCGCTAACAGTTATCTGAGCGTCTTTCCCATCAATTGTAAGCTTAACCTCTGAAGGAACTCCGATCTCACAATCAACTCCTTCATAGTTCTCAAGGTTGATAACAACTACACCTTTGTTTCTATCCATAAACTCTTCGTTAGGAGGAACTTCTAACTTACAATTCCAAGTAAGCTTTTGCTCAGCTGAAGTATTTAAATTTAAAATTCCACTTTTAAAATTAATGACAAGTTCGTCATATTCTTCACGAGGAAAGTCTATTGAGCCATCAAAGTGATTTGTAAATTTATTATCCACAAACTTATACTCATCCATGATCTTCATTTTTCCAGAAGTAGCATTGATATCAATTAAGCCACCAAGAATAACAACTCTTTGGTTTTTTTCATCCACTTCAAAAACAGGAGTGAATTTCCAAACAAGAATAAGTGTAAAAAGAAGAAATAATCCAATTGAACCTAAAAACGCAATTGATAACCACTTTATAATAGGGTGGCGTTCTGGCTTAAAAGTTTTTAGGCCACGATCTAAACGATAATGATTGGCCACTCTTTCAGGAGAACCTAAGTCCTCTAGGATGCTATCAACAGACTTATCCGAGTATTTTTCTAGGGCTTCTTCAATATGTTGCTGTATTTCAAGCACTATTTTAGAGCGATCACTAGGAGACAAATCCACCAGATGTTTTTCTAATTGAAATAAATATTGATTAAGCTTTTTATTATCCATAGGTTAACTAATTTTAGCATCTAAGTACCTAAAATTCTAATAAAACAATAGGGGGAAAATTTTAAAGGTTTGAAACATGGAACCGAAAAGATTGATAGAATAATTGTGCAAGGAGCTAATATGAGTAAAGTTATTGATTTTCAAGCAAAGAGACAAGATTCAATCGAAAAAAGAAAGAGATCTTTTGAAAGGGTATTGTTTTCTGAGTTCCTAGGAACGTATGCTGAAATAGATAATAACGGAACTAAGTATTCTGTAGGCCTTGTTGATATTTCTAGAGATGGATGTCAATTTCAAGTTCCTTTTACTCCAAACTCTAAAGAACAATTTAAGCAAGATGATGACGTCGTTATCAGAGTATATTTTACTAAAGATGATTTTATTCCACTTGTTGTTAACGTGAAGCATTCAAGCGAATACGTTGATGAGAAGGGAGATGCATTTATGCGCTTTGGTGGTATTTTTGATAAGTCACTTCCTAGCTTCCAAGCATTTGAGCCGTTCATTGAATTTATCTACAAGTTTGCTGAGTTTTCTTGTATTGATAAAGGTGAGTCTAAGGTTTATTTCCTTTAACATTCTTGATAAGATTCCTGTGTTAAAACATTAGGGAAATTATGCGCTTAGTTATTCTTAGTTTATTCCTATTAGTAGGTTGTACTACTTCTAGTGAAAAACATTTAAAACAAGATCTTGATCAAGTTTATATTGGTTCTGGAGTAGAGAAGTACTACTTATCGGATGTTCCTACATGGGCCAACTTCTCACAGGTGTCCAGTTGTTCTAGACTTGAACCAATCAGATTCTTAAACTTTGAAAATATGTATAAAAGTTACTCTATGGATTATGAACAGTTAATTCAATTTCAGCATATGCTTAACCGCAAGTTTTCTTCTTATAAGCACTCAACTGGTAGAAAAACGATTTTCTTAAAGGATGAGTCTTTTATTATGCATAATGTCCACCAACAAATTATTGGTGGAAGCCGTGACTTTATAGTTCCGAACTTTAAAAGAATCCATCTCGTTTGGATTGATCATGCTATTAAAACTGAGCAAGGAAAAAAACGCTTAAAGAAGTTGATGTATTCTGCAAAGATGGAAAAAGGGCATCCCATTTTTATAAGCACTTGTCTTTCTTCAATTGAGCTTGAGAAGTTTATTACTAAGATGGGAATGAGTAAGTTTGGAGTAAAAATAATTTCTCAGGATATGTTTAGTCCTTACAATGAAAAATTTAAGATCATCAATGAATTTGCATTAGACTTTTCGAAGTTAATGCCAAATAAAAATATCTATTATTTTGGGCCACATCTACCAAAGGAATTTAAAGGTATACAATCAAATAACATTTTTAAATATTAACAGGAGTTCATTATGTTTGGAAGAGGACAATCATTTGAAAAAAGTGATTATAAAGAAGATTTAGAAACAATTAAAATAAAATTTCATACATCTATGGGAGAGTTTACAGCAGAGCTTTATGCTAATAAATGTCCAGAGACTGTTTGGAATATGGTTAACCTTGCTGAAGGTAGACAGGAAACTGTTAAAGAAGGTCCTTACTATGATGGATTAACTTTCCACAGAGTCATCAATGGTTTTGTTATTCAGGGGGGATGTCCAGTAGGTGATGGCCGCGGTGGTCCTGGTTATGCTTTTGAAGATGAGTGTCGTCCAGACCTTAAACATGAGGAAGCTGGAGTCTTTTCTATGGCCAATGCTGGTCCAGGAACAAACGGTTCACAATTCTTTATTACTTTAGCACCAACACCACACTTAGATGGAAGACATACTGTTTTTGGTAAAGTGATCGAAGGGATGGAAACAATTAGTGAAATAGCAAATACTAAAGTCGGTCCTGGAGACAAGCCTCTTTATGATATTGTTATGGAAAAAGTTGAAGTGATCAGAGACTAAGTAAATCTCATTTTAAATAATTGTAATCCGCTTGATGGGGCGACAAAGATTTTAAAATCTATTTCGTTGCCCTTTAAGCTCTCAGCCAATTGCTCTAGTGTGATCTGTCCAGATCCAGCAAGAACAACAGCTCCAACCATTAAGCGAACTTGATGCCTCATAAATCCTGCACCCTTAACGATAAAAACATAGCTCTTCTTAGGGAAGAAGCTTGCTGTTAGTATGTCATTTTCTTTTACTTCACAGAAGTCGACACCTCTTTCATATATTTTATTCTCGTTACCGCGGTAACAATAATTTTTGAAATTATGTGAACCTTCAAAAGTCTTAGCTGCTTTTTGCATCACTTCCATATCTAAATCTTCAAGAAAATTACACATGTAGGGGGCAATCATTGGACTGGCCTGAGAGTCATTACAAAAATAATAATGGTATTCTTTTTCTTTAGGATCGTTAATGATTCTTAACTCTTCAGTTGTTCGAGTAAGATCTTTTATTTTTATATCGGCTGGAAGATTTTTATTAAGTTTTTCTTTTAACTCTATTGGATCAGGCTCATCATCTTTA
>CAXGOD010000106.1:0-7205 GCA_964011245.1 uncultured Bacteriovoracaceae bacterium
GAAATATAGATATTCTTTGGATAATTGATAACTCTGGAAGTATGCAAACTATTCAAAATAACGTTATTGCAAATTCAAAAATATTTATGGAACAATTTGTAAAACAAAAATATATTAAATGGAAAATGGGATTACTTTCTACAGATAAAAGAGATAGACCTAGAATTGGCTTTGATGCTCCTTTTAGTTCTGATCAAATTGATCACTCTGATCCAACGTCAATGGATCAGATTGTAAGCCAATTTCAAACTGCTGTTAGTGGTTTAGGGACTAATGGTGATGCATCTGAATATACTTTTTACAATATACTAAGGTTAATACAGGAATATAGCTCAAAGCCAATTCCTTTTGTTAGAAATGATGCCCATCTGGCCGTAATTATGGTTACTGATGAAGTTGAGCAAAGTACACAGTTTGGAGCTCAATATCAAACTATGGCATTTTTAAATACTGTGAGAGCATTTGTTAATCCGTCTAAAGAAATCCGCTTTTATGGTGCTTTTGATTTTAAAGATCTGCAATCTTGTTCAGGAAGCTGGGGAGATGAATATGCTGGAAGTGCCTTTCAAGAAATAATTGATGAAACAGGTGGATTCCATATTTCAGCATGTGTTTCAGATTTTGGATCAAAACTTGTTGAAGTTGGTAAAGATATTGCTTCTCTAGCCGGTAGGCCAAGTCTTTTATTAGGAAATAGACCTAAAGTAGAAACATTAAAAGTTTATTATGAAGATATGTTTTTACCACCTGGGAAACAAGAAGATGGTGGTTATTGGTTCTATGAAGAGTATAATAACACTATTAATTTCTACTCATTAGAGTTTGTTGATGATGTTGAGAATGCTAAATTTAAAGTTAAATATGATATTGATGATGGAATCGATGACAGACCAACAAAATAGTTAAAACTCGTATTTAGAAAAGTATTTTACCCATTCAGCGGCTGTTTTTACTTTTGATTGCAGTCTTTTCTTTTGTTTCTTATCACAAAGTTTTAAAACATTAAAGGCCATGTCATATGCCTTTAGACCTTCTTTATTTTGAAAGAACTCTAAAGTTTCCTTATTGTATTCTTTGTAGGCCTTTAAAAGTTCTGATTGTTTTTTGCTAGTGTGCTGATAACTTTCATAGATATAGGTTAAGTTTCCTAAAAGTCTTTCTCTTTGTTCTAGTCTTCTCTTATTTCTTTTAATGAAGTGATCTTTGTGTTTATTTATAAGGTTAATTTGCTTTTGATTTAGATTGCCAATAAAAAATTCAAATCTTTGTATAATAAGATCTGTGTTATATTTTTTGGTTCTCTTTTTAACTTTATGGTTTTCTTTGTGAAACACTTTGAAGTTATGCTCTAGTTGTTTCTTATTAAGGATCGACATATATTTTGATAGAACTATGGCCAGCTCATCAGCGGCCATGTGATAGAGTTGATTTACTTCTATTGCGTATGCCTTTTTATCTATTGATTCTATTTTATTTATATTAAAATCTTTTAAAAGAGGATAAAGATGTTTTTTAGAAGGTGTTGTTAGTTTATTAAGCATTATATCAATATCATGTGCTAATAGCTTTTGCTGTGTGTATGTAAGCTTCATATCCTTTCTTAATTTATGTTCTATTGCCATATCCATATTAGGAACAACAATCTGCTTAAGGCCGCAGCTACTAAGTATTAAGGATAGAGAAAGGAATAGAATATTAAATTTGATATTTAATCTCATATAACGATTATATCACTAGAGAAATTACAAAATCAGGCCTAAAAACTTTATGCCTAGGCCGCAAAAGAATTCTCTTGAGCAGTCCACTCAGATTCATTGTAACTAGGTCTTTCACTAAAATGAACACCAACACCTGCAGGATACTGACCTTTTGATATAGATTTTCTAACTATTTGTGCTTTAAGTTTTATTGCCTTTTTGCCAATTTTGAACAGTAACTCAATATCTTTGTTATTTTGTATCTTAAATACACGATATAAATTATCAGTTTTAATGAACATGCCTGTTTTAGATATATCAAAAGTTGTACAATTATATTCCTCACCAGAATGTAATATTGTTATTGGAATAATTTTTTGAAATCTAGGAGAGGTTAACCACCATCTAAATTTAAGGTCATTATAAACGTTGTAGATATCTTTTTGATAGAAAGATAGGGTTAATAACAGAAAAGCTGTACTTGCCACTAAAGTTTGAGCATGAGTATATATTTGTCCATATTCAGCTACGATAAAATTATTTAAAAATACAAAGAAGTTTAAAAATGGAAGAGTTATAAATACTAACTTATTTGTATTATACGTTAGGCAGGAGGTATAACTAAAAGAAGCTATCAGAATATAATTAAGTGGTGTCAGCTTTGTAAGAATAGGCACTATATCCCAGGGCATATATCCAAACATAAACATAACTTGCACAGGGAATGAGATGGCCAAAGTTGCAAATAATAAACTCATAAAAGATATAAATTTGGGTTTAGTTGGCATGGTTGCCTCCTGTTTTAAATTGATGACAATAACTTTTTATATTCATTACATACTTTCTAGCTTCCTTGAGTTCTTTGGCCCATAACCAGTTTCTATTATCTTTTACTAAGTTTCTTTTTACTCTAGTTGCTCCAGAGTTATAGCTTGCTAAAATGATGTCAGTTAAAGGAATTTCTTCAAAAGTTGTTTGAAGGATTTTCTTATTTTCTTCTTTATTCCAAAAAGTGATAAGTTCTTGTAGGAATAAAGCACCACCCTCTAGGCTAGTATTTGCGTTAAGTCTCCAATCATTTTTATGATTAATATGGCCTTTAAAAATTTTATATCTTAGCGTGGGATATGACATTTTTGAAATATTTGGATAGGACTTCCAACTTGGTTTAATCTTTTGAATATCAATATTTGCAATAGGTGTTATCTGGGTTAGACCCATGGCCTTCGCCCAACTTACTGCTTTTGGATTAAATGAGGACTCTTGGGCCACAAGACTGGCCAACAAATGCGAGTTAATATTATATAGCCCTGAACTGGTGTTTATATATTCAGTATAGCTAAATCCCCTAGGGAATTTACGAATAAAAGAAAGTGGTCCTTGGTAATTTAATTCACAAGTTGGTTCTTGAAATTTATATGATAAAGGTCTTGCCTGTGATTTTGGATAAAAAAGAAATGTAATATCGTTTCTAAGCCCAGGAATTAATGATAATTGATTAAACTCAATTATAGCATTCTTTCTGTCAGGTGAAATTATAATGTTTTCACTTTTCCACCATCTAGAAATCTTCCTCTTATTGTAAATAATTTCATACCTAAATGTTTTATCAAAAACAGATGTTGTGCTCAACCTTATTTTAAGGTCGTAAGCAGTATTAAATAATTTTATCGCCGGAGCACCTTCAATTGTTATTTTTTTGCTACTTGCAATTGAGCGTGTGTTTGTTACGACAAATTCTTTTGAAATAAAATAGTCAGTACCAAATGGGCTTGAGGGACCTGCGCAGCTTGTAACGATGAAGATGATTGGCAATATGAGTATTCTCATAAGACCTCTTTATATGAAGATTTAAGCACTATAACAGGTAATTTGGGTCTACGTAGTTCTAGGGATTTATGTGATTTTTGGAAAAGAAAAAACCAGTCTTTTTGACATAAATTCGTGCCAATAATATATTGTTAACTACTTAGGGATTTTTTAAAAACTTACCTTTAAGTTCTAAGTCTGTCACCAAGGGGATAAAGATGAGAAAGGCTATTGAACCTTTTATCAAATCTTGAATCCCCACCGTTAATATTAAGAATTTGCTCACCATTGAGTAGTTTAAGTGTTTCTTTAGGTGGGCGACTAGAGCCAGACCAAAATAATAAATTTGATTTCGTATCTTTAAGAATTTTTTCATTAAGAAATTTTAAAGAATCAATAAGTTCAGTTCTATAGTCTAACTCGAAATAGTCAGGATATTTATAAGCGACAATAGAACCACCTATATACTGCTTTTTCTTTTTAATAAAGTAGATCTCAATATCATATTTACTGGGCTTTTTGGACCAACTTAAAGGATGAAAATATGTATGTGATGCAGGCTCTATGAAGGGTGAATTATAAAAGTCTTTAGCAATTTTGAAAATTCTTTTGTTACCACGATACTTTGTGTCAATTTCTGACATAACTAAACTTGCTGAGACGGGAACTTTAAAATAATCTATGATTTCATTTTTGATGATTTCACCGCAAAGAGATTTCCTATCAACTTCGCTAATGCTAATGAAAGGATCACCATCAATATGTGAATACATAATTCTTTTTCCAAATAATGTTGTTGTATCAGGAACTGGAAACCTTTCATCTATAAGCCAATTAATTAAGTAGTATGGGTCAATACGCCACTCAGTAAAAGAGTTGTAAATACTTTGATAAAGTTCATATCCATATTGAGCAAAGAAAAGAAGTTTGTTTTCTATTACAGCGTAAGTTTTTAATGAATTTACTTTGTTTTTAATTACTTGGTGTGCTTTGTTCTTTTTAGAAAGTGAATCAACATATAAGACTTTACCTAGTTCATTCTTTAAATTTCTTTCAAATTCGATATGTTTTGATTTTTTATCTACAGCAAGCACTAATGGATTTTTAAATTCTTTACCAGTAATGCTGATATTACACCCTTTAAGAAGTTTATTTACTTTCTTCAACGAGGTATTTTTTGATTTGAAATTTGATAAAAAACCAAAATGACCAAAGATAATAGTCTTCTTCTTTAAGCCTTGCCATCTTGAGAATAGTTTATTAGCTCATGTGGATCTCGAGTTCCAGGGTCAGCAAACCAAGAAATCATACCTTTGTATTTATTAATATGTTTCTTTGAAAAATATTTTTTATCAATAGGTATATTGATATCTAGGTATTCAGCGATAAGTCCAAAGTGGTTGATAATGACTTCAAGTTTTGAATGGGTTATTGATTGCTCAAAATCAGCAATTTCGTGTTCAGCAGAGTCCCATAGAACAAGTACTTTCCTATTGATCTCTTGGGCTGTTGCATTAAGTAAATATATCAATATTATTAACCATTTAAACATTATTCATCCGTGAAAAATTAATATGATTATTATAGTAATCTTTTTATAATAATGAAATTAGTTTATTAAATTGCATGGGAGTTAATGATGCGCTTGATTATATTGTTTTTACTTTTTTCTACAAATTTACATGCAAGTTCTTTTTGGAGCGACATAAATGAAGGTGTTTCTGAGAAATACAATGAGCAGAGTATCAACTTGGAAGGAATTTTAATCTATGCTAAAAAGTTTATCAGAGCACGTGACAATTTTTATAAGCTTCGCATAAAAGACCCTAATAGCAAAAAATTTGTTGAGGTAAAGTATTACACAATAAGAAGATTAAAACGTATCAATTTTTTTAACTGTAAAGAAGGTCAAACAATTACAATAAAAGGACACTTTCGTTCTAAAAATAAAAAGAACCTAGTCGGTCTGATAAAAATGGACTCAAAGGCGAAAAAGTTTATTTGTAAAGATTTGTAATCACTCTTTAAATAATTTCACTTATAGAAAAGGTTAATAATGATAAAACACATTGAAGTTCAAGAGTACTATGGAAAAACTTTAAGTAACTCAAATGATTTACAAACAAATGCATGTTGTACACCTGATAATATGCCAAATTACATCAAGAAAGGTCTTTCAAATATCCATGATGAAGTTCTTGTTAAATACTACGGTTGTGGGCTGACAATACCTACCAAACTAACCGGCTTAACTATTCTAGATTTAGGTAGTGGAAGTGGCCGGGACTGCTATTTAGCTTCTCAGCTTGTTGGTGAAGATGGAACAATCATAGGTATTGATATGACCGATGAACAATTAGATGTTGCAAATAAACATCTAGATTGGCATAGAGAAAAATTTGGATATAAAAATTCTAATGTAACATTTTTAAAAGGAAATATTGAAAAACTTGATGAGTTAGATATCCTGCCAGGATCCATAGACCTAATCATATCAAATTGCGTTATAAACTTGGCAACTAATAAAGATAAAGTTCTTAAGGATGCGTATTCTCTATTAAAAGATGGTGGAGAAATTTATTTTTCTGATGTTTATGCTGATAGGCGTATCCCAAAAGCTTTACAGGACGACCAAGTTCTTTGGGGGGAATGTTTAAGTGGTGCTCTTTATTGGAATGACTTCTTAAGGCTTTCTTATAAAGGGGGATTTAAAGATCCAAGGCTTGTAGATAGCAGAAGACTTACAATTGAAAATAAGGAAGTTGAAAAGACTATTGGTGATATAAAGTTCTACTCTGCTACTTACAGACTTTTTAAGCTGGAAAATTTAGAAACTGCCTGCGAGGATTACGGTCAGCAAGTATGTTATTTAGGTGGAATTAAAGGTTCAGAGATATCATTCATGCTTGATAATCACCACATATTCGAAAAAGACTCTTGGGTTAATGTCTGTGGAAATACTTTTGAGATGTTAAACAATACTCGCTTTAGAAACTATTTTAATTTCAATGGTAACTATTCTGATCATAGAGGAATTTTTGTAGATTGTGGCTCAAGCACTCCTTTCGAAGAAGGTTTTGAGTCAAGTGTGAGTTGCTGTTAATGAAGAAGTTTCTAGATCCATATATAACGGCAAATGGTGAAACTCGTGCATGGGTGGACTTAGTTGATTTAAAAACACTTTGGTTTAACAGTGGTACTCAATGTAATCTTTCTTGTGAAAATTGTTATATAGAGTCTAGTCCAACTAATGATAGATTGGTTTATATCACCGAAGATGAAGTTGCCCCATTTCTTGAAGAAATTGAATCTAAAGTTATGGTTGGAATTACCGGTGGTGAACCATTTATTAGCCCTCATATACAAAAAATAATAGAACTTATTTTAAGTCGAGGTCATAATCTATTAATCTTAACCAATGCGTATCGAGTTCTCAAAAGACATCAAAATTTTCTAATTAAAATGAATAAGTATTTCAAATCTAAGCTTCATATTAGAGTTTCACTTGATCACTATACAAAGGAAATTCATGAAAATGAAAGGTCTTGTGGAACATTTGATAATACTTTAGATGAAATAAAGTGGCTTGTGGATAATGGATTTCAAGTATCAATTGCCGGAAGAAGCCTTACTTCAGAATCCGTATTAGAGGCAATGACTGGGCATCAGGATCTATTCAACTTAAAAGAAATAAATTTA
>CAXGOD010000107.1:0-7163 GCA_964011245.1 uncultured Bacteriovoracaceae bacterium
TTAATGATAAAGGTTTTGTATTTAAGACAAAGAAGTTTTTCTATATCTCTCCTTTTATTGACCATGACAATGATATGACATTTCGAATGGAGAGAAATAAAGAAAAGATTTCAATAAGTATTGATGACTTAAAAAACGAAGAAAAAATACTACAGGTGAATTTTGTTGGTAATGAAAGCCCGGTTAATCTAAAGAACTTAGTTCTACTTACACTAAGAAGCCCATTTGTCACATTACAGTTTATAATACTTATTCACCTTCATGCCTTTGTTTTATGGATGAAGGGACTCAAATACTTAAAAAAAGAAGAACATAAAGATCTACAAAAAGGAGCACATGTATGGAAAGTGTAAAGACTCAGATTGAAACGAATTCAGTAAAAATAGGCTTTTATGAAAAACTAGTCTTAGGCCTTCTGAAAAACTTTACTGTTGGAGAGCTAACTCTAGTAAAAGAAAATGGTAGTACTCTTACAATAGGTGATGGTAAGGGGATTCGTGCCCAAATTATAATAAATAATAAAGATTTTTATAAAAAATGTGCTTTGTTTGGAGATATTGGCTTTGGTGAAGCTTATTGTGATGGAGATTGGGACTCACCAGATTTAACAAATGTTATAAGGTGGGTAATTCAAAACGTCGAAGCATCTGGAGTCTTGTCTGGTTCTAAGTCAAAAAAGGTTCTTTTCAATCTGTTTGAAAAATTTAACAGAGTTAAGCACAAACTAAATAAAGGTACCAAAGTGAACTCTGTTAAAAATGTTTCGCATCATTATGACTTAAGTAATGACTTCTATCAATTAATGTTAGATGAAACAATGAGCTATTCATGTGGGATCTTTAAAAATAAAGAAGATACTTTAAAAGATGCTCAGCTAAATAAGCTTAAAACACTTTGTGAAGACCTCGATATTCAACCTGGTGACCATATTCTAGAGATCGGTTGTGGTTGGGGAGGATTTGCAAAATACGCTACAGAGAACTACGACTGCAAAGTAACAGGTGTAACAATTTCAAAAGAACAGTATAAGTTTGCTGAACATATGATTAAAGAAGCGGGCTTAGAAGATAAAGTAGAATTTGTTCTTCAAGATTATAGAGACATTCAAGGTACATATGACAAAGTTGTCTCAATTGAAATGATAGAGCAAGTAGGAGATGAGTTTATTCCTGAATACTTTGAAAAGATTGATCAACTTCTTAAAAAAGATGGTATCGCAGTTATTCAAGCGATTACTAGCCCTGACTCTAGATATGAAGAGTTCAAAAAGGGAGTTGATTTTATACAAAAGCATATCTTCCCAGGTACATTATTACCTTCAGTAACGAAAATGGTTAGCTCTTGTCAGAAAACAGGCTCTCTTCAATTACATAACCTAAGAGATATTGGGCCACATTATGCAAAGACTTTAAGAATATGGGCGCAAGAGGTTGCTAAGAAAAAGGATCAAATTAAAGAATTAGGGATGGATGAATTCTTTTTCAGACAATGGAATTACTATCTTTCTTATTGTGAAGCGGCGTTTAGAGAAAGAAATATAAGTGATGTTCAGATCACCTTAGTAAAGCCTAATGCGACGTCTTATCGTCATCAAGAGTGGGATTTAATCGACTCTGAAGTTTAAAGTATAACTGTATTGATGTGGGGAAGAAAATACCCCACATCAAACCAATATAAATCAAGTTTTTCAATTCAAAAATATTCAATGATCCAATCTTGCTACCACTGTAGTACGAAAATGGAGCAAAAAGAAAACCGCATATAACCGCAATGATTTTCTTATTATGAAACTTTTCAAATGCTATCGAGTAATAAGGAAAAAAGATTATCCATATTCCCCACATGTAATATGGTGAAAAGTTAGCCGCCCATTTATCAAATTGGATTAAGTTTAAATTGATTAGTGTTGAATCAATAATTAGACCAGAAATAATTAGAAATATCGTAAAGAGAAAATAGTATTTCCAAGAGAACTCTTTTACAAAAAAATACTTATCGATAGATGTTACAACGAGGGCAATAACTGGAAAAAATAGTGAATAGGGATGAGTCCCCATTTTAATGAAAAAATACCAAAGTGTTTGAAGTAGAATAAGTCTAATTATAGTAATCATAATTTATTATAGCTTAATATACTTAGTATTAAGTAGTTTGCTATGCGGCAAACGTGTTTTTCTAAGTTATATTTAACAATGTTGTACTTAATAATAAGTTTTCCATACAATTAAAGATAAGAATATAAGGAGATATAGATGCAATCAGGAAATCCAACATTAAGCGATAAAATGTTTCGTGAGACTAGAGTAGGTGTCGGACAAGAAGTTATGACAACTATGGGGGCTTACCAAAAAACGGCAATCCTTTTGGCCCTATGTATTGGTTCAGCAACTTTTACTTGGTCTGCTGCCGGAGCTGGATTTGCAATGATTGGTTTTATTGCCGGCTTTATTTTGGCCATGGTGACTATCTTTAAAAAAGAGTGGGCGATGATTACGGCTCCATTATATGCCATCTGCGAAGGTCTTGCCTTAGGTGGAATTTCTTTTATGTATCAAACTCAATATCCAGGAATTGTCCAAAATGCTATAATGTTAACTTTTGCTGTTATGGCACTAATGCTCTATGTGTACGCTAGTGGAATTATTAAAGTTACTGATAAGCTGAAAAAAGGAATTATGGTTGCCACTGGAGCAATCTTTCTAGTTTATATAGTTGGCTTTGTAATGAGCTTCTTTGGTTCAGGAATTCCAATGATCCACGGCTCAGGTCCAATTGGGATTGGTTTTAGCCTTGTCGTTGTTGGGATTGCCTCTTTTAATCTATTAATGGACTTTGACTTTATAGAAAAGGCAGCAAGTACTCGTTCTGCTCCGAAATATATGGAGTGGTTTGCAGCATTTGGTCTGATGGTAACTCTAGTTTGGCTTTATCTTGAGATTCTACGCCTATTATCTAAGCTGAATAGTCGTAGATAGTTTTGTTAAGCTACACCTTCATTTAGTAGAACTAGAACCACTTTTATACGGGAATCTTTAAGCGTTTAAACTGCCCTAAGAAGCTCTTCACTCAGGTATCATCTTCCTGCTACAATTTGTAACTTCAAAAAGGTTATAATTGTTATGTGAGAACGGTTTTCATTATAAGCATATTTTTATTTTCTACAAGCGCGCTTTCATTTACGTGTCCGAATATTCGTCTTGATAAAGATTTTCCTGGTGGTAAACCAGTCAATAAGGCGAAGTATAAAACAATGCAAAGTGCCCGTGTTCAGAATCAAGACTTAGGAATTTGTTATGCCTATAGTGCTGCACAAATAGCCGATGCTGTTCGCCACAAAAGACAACTTGAAAAAGGTAAAAAACCAGATTCAAGAACTGCTTCACCAGTTTTTTTGGCGGTAAATACACGTGCGGCTTGGGATGAAAAAGGTTTATATTATAAGTCTAATGGCGACCCTCATTTTCCTTTCGAAGGTGGACATCTTTGTGATGCCTTTGAGACAGCTGGTAGACTTGGAACTTGTCCAAAAGATAAAATGGATACTTTCTTTGATAGTAATAAATTGAATGAAGAAACATTTTTTGAAAAATTATTACAAGTTGAAGAAAATTTAAAAATAAAAAGAAATGACATCAATAAAATCTTTGTTAAAGAAGTTTCAGAGATTTATGAGAGACCTATCTCTGAAAAAGAGAACCTTTATGAGTTTTTTGTTAATAAGGCTACAGCTGTTAAGGACTCAATAACTGGTCGCAATAATGAAATTGTTGCATGTACATACTCGGCTATAGATGAATTGTATGACAGTTTTAAAGATGTCTTTGGAGATGCTTTTAAAATTAATAGATTTCTTTTTAAAAAATTCTTTTCACCTGATATGTTTGATAACACTTTTGAAATTTCATTTATCTTCCAAGCAATATGCCCTAAAGAAGATAGATTAAAAGTTAATACAGGTTCATCTTGCAATATATATGATGTTAAGAAGTCAATTGCATCTGGAAAATCCTTTCCCTTTACTCAAAAGATAATAGAGGAGTTAAAAGCAGATAGTCTTCCTGTTGGAATTTCATATTGCTCAAAAATATTAAGTAGAGGACCAACATATGATGGTATTACGACCAAGACGAGTTCTAGCTTGAAGTTTAAGAAGACTGAAAATGGTAAGAATGATTGCGGTAATCATGCTTCTGTAATCACAGGGAGTAGATGGAATCCGAAAACGTCATCATGTGAACTTCTCGTTAGGAACTCTTGGGGAGCTCAGTGTAAAAGTTATAAAAAACATTTCCCTAGTAAAAAATATTACAAAGAAAAAAATCCAGATAAAACACTTTCTCAATTTGATATTAAATGTGAAAATGGAAGCATTTGGATTGATTACAAAGCTTTAGAAAAGAATGTCTATAGGGTACAACATCTATGAAAATCTTAGTCTCTCTTTCCCTTTTGATATTCTCAATAAATGTATACTCATTTATCCCAAAGCTTGTGACTAAAAAAATAAATAACTATAAGGTAGAAATCTCTATAAATTGCAAACAAAAATGTCATGCTTCAGAGGCCGTGGAAAAACTAACAAAAGAGCATATTCAAAAAGTAAGGCCATATGTCTTTGGAGGAAAAGCGGTTGGTGATGTCATCTGTAGGAAAATTTTTAAAGCTAAAGTTAAGTACTACAAAGATAACAAGAAAAATGAACAACACTTTTGTCTTTTTAAGGATGGTTCATATATTCCAGTTGGAGAGTTTGATTATATTGAAAGTGAGCTTGCTGCTAAGAAATAAATGCCTCGGTTTCCCAGGGGCTTTCTTTTATTTTCTAAAAATGACATTAAAAAAACGTATTTTTTCATAACTCATTTTTCTAGTTGTTAGGTGTAACTATATTGTTTGGAGCAACAATAATTGGGCGCTTTCCTGGCTTTTTACTGGGCTTTTTCCTCTTCTAGCTAAGAAAGTTCATATCTAAGACTGATAAATATTTCCTTTATTTGAGTTTACAAAGGCTTTCTACAAGATGTAATTATTTCGTATATACCAATAAAGGAGACAATATATGAAATTATTATTTGCTACAGTTTTAATGATGAGTTTTTCAGTTCAAGCAATTGCATGTTCTTGTGGAGCTTGGGATGCACAACAGGTTATGGACAACGCTGATGGGGTATTTATTGGAATTCCAACTGAAGACAGTGGCCCAATTATTCGTCGCCTTCCAAGACCTGGAAGAATTCCTTTTCGTTTTAATAAAACACCATTCAATATCATAAAAACGTTTAAAGGACCAAACACTAAAAACTTAACTGTTTATCATGATCCACAGGTAGGAACTAGTTGTGAGTTTAACTTCACAGGCATGTCAGGTGTATACGTTCTTATTACTTACAAGTACTTAGGTAAACAAGTAACAGACGCTTGTAGCGCAGCTGCTATTTCACCGAATAACTCAATAGTGACAAATTTTTTAAATAATTTATAATTACTTTTTAAATATTAAAGTCCAGAGGTCTGATTACTATCAGGCCTTTTTTTATGCAAAAAGTTTGATATACTTTTTTTAAGGGGATCTTATGAGGTTCATATTAGCTTTAGCCATTACACTATCTAGTTTTAATTCATTTGCCTTTGATGGTAAAAGATCTGGGTTCCAAGTAGCTCTTGGGGCAGGTCTTGGAAATATTAATGCAAAGTTTACTAGTGATAAAGAAATGGACGCTACTGTTAGTACATATTCTTTTAGGATGGGCTGGGGCTTTGGTGAGAGAATAGCTCTCTTTTCTGGTAAAGAGTCTCATGTATATCAGTATGCTGATGAAGATATCTTAAATGAAATCTCAGGACTTGGATTAAAGCTATACATTTTTCGAGATCTTTATTTTTACGTTGCAAGTGGTATCGGTGGATTTACAAATACCATTTCATTAAATACAAGTGATGCAACAATCGGAAAGGGAAGCTATTTTGTTTAAGCTATGAGCTTTTTAAATATTTTTCAATTGATGTGTTATGTCGACAAATGAAGTGGATAAAGATGACTTAAAAGAAGATAAAGTTATCTCTCCCTATGAGCAGACAGCAACAAATATATTGTTTATGCTTCAAATTTATTAATTATTTATAAAAGGTATAAAAATGACCGAAAAGGTAAAATCTCCATCTGTAGCAAGAAACAAAGATCCTATACTTAATGTTTTAAAACAATATGTTGATAAATCAGGAAGACTACTAGAGATAGGATCAGGTACAGGAGAGCATGCAATATACTTAGCAAAAAACTTACCTAAACTCCAATGGGTCACAAGCGATGTTAAACCAAACCATTTACATATTAAGGCCTGGCTCAAAGATGCCAAGTTGAGTAATGTCCATGGACCAGAAGTTTTAAAAATAGGTAAGGACGATTTTCCAAAGGGTAAGTTTGATTATGTGTTCACTGCAAATACTTTACATATAATGTCTTGGAAAGAAGATAAAAGTCTATTTAAGTTACTTGGTAAAAGACTAAGAGAAGGCTCAAAAGTCTTTATCTATGGACCATTCAATTATGATGGAAAATTTACCTCAGATAGTAATGAAGAGTTTGATGGGGGACTAAAGGATCGAGACCCTAAGTCAGGCATAAGAAATTTTGAAGATGTATGCCAGAGCTTGGCTAAATTTGGCTTTGAGCTAATTAATGACCATGAGATGCCAGCAAATAATAGGCTATTGGCATTTGAAAGAATGAAGTTCCATTCTCCTTAGCCCTCTTTAGAAAAACTAAAACTTTCAATTTGTTCAACTAAGGCATCATTGTCTATAAAAGGGTTTCTGTTCCCCTGAATCTTCTCAATTCTATCATTTCGAAGTTGCTCTTGAGTATCAACAGGATCTTGTGTATTCCAGCTTCTAAAAAGTGTTTCTTGTTCTTTTGAAAGATTCTTTTTATATCTTATAGAGAAATAAAACATAGCACGAGCAACATTTCCCTTATGGATATCTACGGGTTCAAAACAGTCTCTGTAATTTGAATCGTAGCCCATCTGGCTTCCTTGCTTGCTCCATTCACTTTCAAAGACAATACAAAATGGAAAATTTCCTCTTTTGCTATTTGATTACTTGCTCGTAGCGTATAAATGATGAAGATCACCTTGAGCAGGAAAGTGCTTAGCCCCTTTTGA
>CAXGOD010000108.1:0-7063 GCA_964011245.1 uncultured Bacteriovoracaceae bacterium
GCCATGGGAGCACTAGATAGAATTACAGAAATTGTACAAAAGATTGAGGAAATAAGTGATTCTGATATAGTGGAAACTTCTTACTCCGGTGATGTTAATATGTATAAGCTCTAACCATCGGATATCACGATAAATTTGATAACTTAACTCAAGTAAAAAATTAGAAATCCGATAAGTCCTTACTTAGTAAGAGAGAGGTCTACTGATGGGTATACGGGATATTAAAGCTGTTAATCGTACTTTTAACGAGTTAAAGCTACAAATGGAGATGATGAGAGACTCATTATCTAGTAATACTCAGGAAGTAGCGAAGATAAATCATCGAGTGGAAGAAGCAAAAAGAATTGAAGCAGAAAAAACGGAAGGCGACTGGGCGATAGTCGAGGATATAAAGGAAGAGGATAGATATCCTATGGTTAAAACATCTGACCCGGGTATTAATATAGAAGTTCAGATGTCTGCTATGAAAAAACTAGATATAATTTGAAAAGAACTTGTAACATTGTATAGAAATAACTAAAACCGCTTATCATAAGGGGTTTTTTTATGAAAACGATTATCATTTCACTTCTACTTATCAATTCAGCTTGGGCAACTTGCATGCTTGAAAGAACTGAATGTACTCCAAATAATAAATTTCAAAATATTTATGAGCTTTTTAAGGTCTCTTGTGCAGCTCCAGGCGGCCCAGTTAGAAGGACAACTACTTTTACCATGACCAACCCTCTGGTTGATGAAGTCTTAGTCCAAAGAGAGTTAAATACAACAAGACATCTTTACCTTCAGGTATCCATAAAAACTAAAGACAAAATAAGCTATATCAAAGTTGATGATAGACGATTTTTAAGGGAAGGTGAGTTTCATATCTCTACACCACAAGCAGATTTTATGAAGTTAAGCGGTTATAAATGTAAAAGATCATTTAGATAATTTACTTAATATAAAGTCTTTATTGTAGTCTTGCATATCCTCATACATTTTCATTGTTATTTTCATTCGTTCTTCTTTTTTATGAAATGAAAACGATATATAATATTTATACCAAGGCTGATAGCTAAAGCGTACTAAGGCCAGAGGGGGAGCCATGGGAAGATTTTTTTCTATTATCTCGGTCTGTTCCCAATCTAAATAGTTTTCTAAGATACTTTTTCCACTTTGTAGAGAAGTTACAAATTTTTCTTGAAGAGAGTTATGAAAGACTCCCTCATAGGACTCAATAATTCCCTTGATAACTAATAAGTTTGTATCTTTGATTTTTTTTGGAGTAGGTAGTTTAGATAAAAATAAAGTTGAATGGGCCACAAGTAGTAAGTAATCATGCCCATGCTTTTTATATAATGTAATTAAACTAGATATTCTTTGATCAAATTCCATTACTCATTATATTTCATGTAAGATGTCGAATTCAACTATTAAAGACGAGTTATTATTATAGTTTTAAATTATGAGGAATATTGTTACCCAGTCTCCGTAGTAATCACAAGTTAATTTAAAAATGAAAACTCATCTGACCCAAAGTCATTTATACTGCTTTTCGCTATGATTTTGTTTCTGTAGAGTAAACAATACAAAGTTCCGTTGTTAGTTCAAAAACACCGATAGTATCTTTTCTTACTTCGACTTTTTGCCTGCTTGTGAGCCTGCCTGTTTCTCTATCGATCTTAATGCTGATAAAGTCGCCACCTTCTTCTTCAAAGTCAGACTCAATAAAGTAACTAGCATTAAATTTCCATTTTTGAATATTGGAAAGATTGAGAAAATTTGTACTTCCCTCTGTTATTTCATAGGCATATTCCAGTGAATTTTTAACAGACTGTCTACTTTGAAAGCTAGTTGTGGCCTTAAGTGTAGATTTATTTATTTTTCCCTTCTTCCCTCTGAAAATCTTAATTTCGTATCTATTAAATAATAGCAATGCCTTGCCAGAAGGAACCTCGTCGGTTTTACAATGCAATGTCGTTACAGAGTTTGCAGTCCCTTTCTTAGCTAAAGTATTAGCAATTTCATTAGCATAGAGTGATGTGGTGGCCATGCCCAAGAAAGCGATCAATATAAGTTTATTCATAATGCTAGATTTTAACTTATATTAGTGGTGGATTGTGTGAGGACTGTAAGGATTACATAGGTGTTAGAAAATTTGGCAAAAAAAAGCCCCACTCATAAAGAGTGGAGCCCGTACTTATGTTTCTTAATTTAAAATTACATGAAACAAGTTTTGCTTGAAGACGATGCTTTGTCATCAAAGCTGTAACGTCTTTTACACTTAGGTACTTTCGTTTTGTTTTTCTTCTTATGCTTACAAATCCATCTTCCACCTAATTGCTTAAGGTTGTATCTACCACTACACTTAGCAGAAGCATACTTCTTAGTTGACTCTGTACAAGAAAAACAGAAGATCTTTCTCTTATTTTTCTTATTACAGTTTCTTACACATTTTTCATCTCTAGAACTAATTTTACCAAACTTTTGACAAACTCTGTTAGCTTCTTTTTGTGCACCTTTGATTCTTCTTGCAACAGCTCCACCATCGAAACCTTTTGCCGAACAAACTTTAGTAGCTACTTTTACGTTAACCTTACCAGAATCACCAGCGCTATGAGAGTCTCCTCCACCTTCATCTGTTCCGTTACACTTATAACACCAAAGAACTTGTTTCTTTCTGTTTTTAATGCTTGAGAACTTTACAGGTTTCTTAGCTCCATTTAGGTTAGCTTTTTGACAAGTTTTGTTCGCAATTTTTGTAACTCTTCTTTCTTTCTTGGCCTTCTTATAAACACCACCGAAGTATCCTTTTTGCGTACAAAGTTTTCTAGCATCACCACTTTGGTAAGTTGTTCCACCGTCACATACTGCACAGTATTTTCTCTTACCAATGCTGTATACACTAGAAAGACCTTTCTTTTGCTGCTTACGACATTTTCTAGTTGCTTCTCTTTTCGCTGATTTTTTACCAGACTTGAATGAGATCTCTCCTGACTTACATTTCTTTTCAGCAGCTGCTTCTTTACATACACCACAGTATTTTTTATTACCGATACTGTATACGCTAGAGAATGACTTCTTAGCTTTTTTACACTTTCTCTTAGCTTTTCTCTCAGCACCTTTTTTCTTACCTGCTTTGATTGTGTACTCACCAGACTTACAAGATTTTCCTGGAGTTGGCCTGTCAGGAGTGATTACTCCACCTCCTCCACTTCCAGAACCACTACACTTGTAACAGTAGTTCTTTCTTTTAAGAGCTCCCTTACTACATGCAGATCCATAACAGTGAACAGATTCAGCACTTGATTTGTTAGCACGTCTACATCTGTTGTTTGCTTTTCTTTGAGCTTTTTGCTCGTTAGTAGCCTTGATAGACCATACATCTCCGCCAACTTTACCGTAAGCACATGATGTACTTGATGAGTTTGTAGCAGTTGTGTTTGCTTTCTTACAAGAGAAAGACCAAGTACCTCTTTGGCTCTTTTTACACTTCTTGATACATTTTACTGCATTTGCTCCGGCATACTGATGACCTTGATCAGCACAATGCTTGTTTGCTTTCTTTTGAGCTTTGTTCTGTCTGTAAGCTTTTACTGTTGCACCTTGTGCAGCAAAAGCAAACATCAACAGAGCCATACTCATGATGATTTGAACACGTTTCAACATAATACGTTCCCCCTGTGTTGTTAACATATTGTCTAAGTAATAATCGTTCCATAGATTGTAAGTTGCATTATGATCTCAATCAATACCCAAAGTATTGCTCACGATTAGCGCTTGTCGGCTTCATTATATTTATATGTAATTTAATGATCGAAAATGCATAATTTCTATTGCTTACGACTAAATATGAAGTTTTACTCTGAAAAAATTAAGGAATTATGAAGATAAATTAAGATTGTTTATGCGCCACGTAATTATGGCAGAGTCAAGATTTTCCGCATTTACAAAATACCCAAATATGGTAGTTTTCGCCTAAAAGAATAGACTAGAAAGAATAAGGCATATTAGTGAAGACTAAAGGGCATTCAAAAAAGAAAGTTAACTACGATGAAGGTGACAATATTCACGATAATGTTACTAGAAATCGAATCAATTGGTTTCCTGGGCACATGAATAAAGCTATCCGCAAGATTAAAGAAAACCTAAAAAGCGTTGATATTGTTTTAGAGATTAGAGACGCTCGTTCACCTCTAGCCACAGGCAACTTTGCTTTCAGTAAGGCCATTGGTGAAAAAAGTAGTTTAATTGTTATTAATAAAACTAATTTGGCTGATCCTAAGATTGTAAAGCTTTGGGATGCTTGGTTTAAAGAACAGGGAAGGCCCTACATATTTGTTAATTGCTTAGATAAAAAGTCCCTGTCTGAGATTACCAGTACTGCCAAAAGTGTTGTTGTAAAAAAGAATAGAGAATCAAATCCTGACTTTGTCTTTAATAGAAAATTAAAAATGATGGTTATAGGTTTACCAAATACTGGAAAGTCTACGTTAATTAATAGATTGGCCAATAGAAATGCTACCAAAGCCGCTGACAAGCCAGGACAAACTCAAACACAACTATGGGTAAAGGTAGACTCTGAATTAGAATTACTTGATACTCCTGGGATCATGCCCCCAAAAGTTGCGAATTATGAACAAGGACTTTGGTTAGCGGCACTTCACGCAATACCTGCAAAGATTGTTCAAGAAGAAGATTCAGCTTGCTTTGTGATAAAACACTTATTAGAAAAAAAATCTAAGATATTTAAGGAACGTTACAAATTAGAAACTTTAGATATAGATCATATTGAAGCTTTAGGTGGTATTGCAAAAACTAGAGGTTGTATTCAGCAAAAAAATACTATTGATTATGATAGAGTTTATAAGCTAGTCTTAATTGATTTTAGAAGTGGAGATTTGGGGCCTGTGAGTCTTGGGTTACCACCAGTAAAGGTGAGTAATAATGAATAATGATGTTTTACGTCGCTTACGTTTTATCTTTAGTTATAATGATGAAAAAATGATTGCTTTATTTGGACTTTCTGAGGTTGAAGTAACAAGAGCTCAAGTGAGTGACTGGCTGAAAAGAGATGACGATCCGGCATTTAAAAGATGTAATGATATAGACCTTTCTGCCTTTTTAAATGGCTTTATTATTGAAAAGCGTGGAAAAAAAGATGGTGAAACTCCAAAACCTGAAAAGCATTTGAATAATAATCAAATTCTAAGAAAGCTTATGATTGCATTATCATTAAAGTCTGAGGATGTATTAGAGATACTTAAACTCGCGGACTTTAGGTTTGGAAAAGCAGAGCTAAGTTCATTTTTCCGTAAAAAAGATCATAAACATTATCGTGCCTGCAAAGATCAAATTCTTAGAAATTTTCTGATGGGTCTTCAGTTAAAATATTCAGGGAATTAAGCTAATTTTTGTTTTATAGTCTTAAGCAAAATATCCATGTTGATTGGTTTTCTAAGCATTGTGACATTTTCTTTATTTGGTAAACTATCAAGCATTCCCGTTATGTAGATAACAGGAATATCAAGTTTGATCTTTTCTAACTCTGAAGTAAGTCTAAGCCCACTACCAGTTGTCATAAAAACATCACTTAAAATAATACTTGGCCATCCCTCTTGAATTTTAGGTAACGCACTATCAAGGTCTTGAAATATAATGTTTTCACTTTCTAGAGAAATATAAATTTCTTCAGAAAGTGTTTCTGCAAAGTCTAGCTCATCGTCTATAATAATAATTTTAACTTTTGCCAAGTTGTTTTCCTCCTGCACACCTTATCATTACTATTTATAATAAGTTTATAGTAGAACACATCATTAAAATTTTTTCCACTAAGAAGTAAATAGATAAGGTATTTAAATTTATGGTATAATATGTCAAAAAAGGAGCTGCTGTGAAGATAATACTAATTATTGTGACTATGACACTGTGTTTTGCATCATTTGCAAAGCCTTTACATAAACGGGCCAAACTTAAATGCCCTTCACAAGTTAATAAGGTACTACTTTGTCATATACCTCCTGGGAACCCTAACAAAAGTAAAGAGATTGCAGTTGATAGCGAAGATGTTGCAGATCATATTTCTCACGGTGACAATCTTGGCTGGTGTGAAGGAAGAACATATGAAGAGATGAAAGAGATATGTGGTATATGTGATACTGATATAGATACCTCTTGTAACTAAAAAAGTAATCTTTAAAATTTTGAATGCATAAAAAAACTCTCATCGTAAAACAAGGACTTTAAAAAATTGCTGAAAAGCTAATTATTTATAGTTTCTTTAAGTTGACTAGTTTCTCCCTCAAGTGATTTAAATCTTTTCCCAAACTTAGATGTGTTCTTGTGAAAGAGAATACAAAAGAACCTGTTTCCGTAAATACAAATGTTACGGTAAGAAATATTCTGTAATCCCATATAAACCGTTTTGTTCAAAAGGGAAAATAAGCGAATTGTTGGTCGTATTATACTCAATGGTATGACCCTTACATGCCATGGTTGCGATAGGCCAAGTCAATGCTCCTAGATCGGAACTTGTTGTTTTATTATATTTGTATAGACTTCCACTAGAACAGTAATACACCATTTCTTCAGTGCCTTCTTTGCGGTAGAGGTAAGATTCATCTACTGGTCTCGGTAAGGTTGCAAATATATTAATTGTGCCACCTTGTTTCATTGTCCATAAGCGCTTACCGTAAGTGCCACTATGGCTATATTGTTGAATGAATATCCATCTACCATTTGCAGAGTCCCAGTTTCGAAGCTTTACATCATACCTGCAAAGGACGGGCATAGTGATTTTCTTAACTAGCTCTTGATAAAAAAAAGCCTTCTCGTTAAAGAAGGCTTTTGTTTCTAATACGTATTTTCAAAAGAAAATGGTGGAGCATGCTGGACTTGAACCGGCGACCACTCGGTTATGAGCCGAGGGCTCTAACCAACTGAGCTAATGCTCCACGTAGTTAGAATGAAAATAATATATAAAAAGAAACAATTTGAAAATCATTAAATACCCAATCTTATTTCAATATGATACAAATAACCAGAATTTTATTTAGCATGGAGTCAAATATGCAAATGCCTTTCT
>CAXGOD010000109.1:0-7012 GCA_964011245.1 uncultured Bacteriovoracaceae bacterium
TGATCTGTCTAGACATGCACCTTCGATATGGCTAATTTGTTCTTCAATTTCATTCTTGATGTTATTTGTAATGTTATAGTCAGCAAACATTTCATCACTTGCATTGAAGTAACCAACTTTTGTGATTTTTTGGGATTTATTTATCACTTTTATCTCTAAAGTTTCTAAAAGGCTTACTCTTACCCCTGAGAGAAAGTCATTACATGGAATTAATTGAGTTTCATTTCCACGAGTTTCTTCCTCAATCTCACAAAATTTTTTATGGTTTTCTAGCATTAATTCTTTGTAGTTTGCATAACCTAGAGTTTGCATTATGGCATCAGCTTGAGCAGCTTGGTCTTCATCATAAGGAGTAGATACTTCAGCTTCATCTCCGTAGCAACCATACTTTTTAGCTATATCTTGGTCATATACATCATTAATAAGATCACCTGTAGTTTCGTGACTTATAACTTGTCCTTTTGAATCTTTGGCCGTTACTGCTGCAAATCTATTGTTAGCTTGTTTGAAGTGCCTTAAAACATCAGACTTTTTGTACTTATCATTTACGTTTTCAAAGCCTACTGTCCAAAGGTATTGAACTTTTGCCATATCAACTTGTAGTTTAGCTGTTAAGGCATCAACTTTTTCTCTTACTGCTGGGTCTTCATTTCCTTGGTCATCATATAGGTCTGCATAAAGTTTATTGAGCTTTTCTGAATCAGCCTCCATTGCAGCTGAAACTTTTTTCTTTCTGCTTTGTGATCAAAGTCAGCTTGTGCAAAAGCAATATTTGCTGATAATAAAAATGCACCCAATACAAGACTCTTCATAATTTCCTCTCCTCAGTTATTATATAAATTTAATATACTGAGGATATTGCATTTTTAATGTCAAAATTATGGGCCTAAGTCACTAAAAAGACGTGGGATTTATGGATGAATGAGAAGCTTTTATATACAGTGTAAAAGAATTGATCAAATCAAATAATATTTATTTTTCTAGGCAGTAGTTAAATCTGGCCTGGATATATGATTCAACTCTTTTATCTTCTTCAGTGAAGACTCTAACAGTAAAGAGATGCCTATCAACTTCTTCACCTCTTTTGTGATAAAAAACTTCATCAGTGATTTTGATTGTAGGTTCTTCATTGATATTTATTGCTGGGATTTTTGTTTCTAGCTTTCCAATATAAAAGTAGTTTTCACAATTAATCTCGTTATTAGGGATTAGATTTGGATCTCTTACACATAGCTTAAAACCTGTTTCATCTTTTACAAACTTAGTTCCTAAAACAGCATGATTACCAGTCCAATGACTAGAGATTGCTATATAGGGCTTTTGATGTTCTTGAATTCTTTCAACAGCCTCTTTAAAGTGAGCTATACTAGGGTTATCTTCTTTATCTAAAAACCTATTTCTTGCTTCTAATGTTTTAAAAGTAATTGGTGTGCGAGATACATGGTACTTTAATAGACCTTCAATATATTGAATTTTTGAAAATTCAGTTATATTTTTAAAACCTGGTATTTCAACAACTTTTCCATCAAAGAAAATGTCAGCAAACTTATCGAAGTAAAATTTTTGGCATTCAAATGGGAAATTCTCAGGTCCGCAATTATGTGGATTCTCACCTTTGTTGAACTCCATTAGATAGAATGTTTTTTGAGTCACTAAGCTATGGCCACGACAACGCCCTTTAAAACGATATGCAAAGTTAACAAAGTTCATATAGTGCTGATCAAAGCCCTTTTTATTTAGTTGGGATATATCTGCATTACATTGATTCTCAGTAGCAGAAGCTACAAGAGATTGAGTAAGTATAAGTAGCAATATTAGAGTCTTTTTCATGTACTGAGATGTACAATGACCGGTGTCTAGATACAACAAAGTGAAGGGGAATAGTAATATTTACAGAACCTAAGTTATCGAAATGACTTACTGAAGAAAAGTTCTAAAGAGTTTTTATAGATGATTTCAGATGCTTCTTGCTCACTTACTTCCTTTAGCTCACTAACTTTTGCCAATATATGAGGAAGGTAAAAAGGAGCATTCTCTTTCCCTCTATGAGGAGTAGGAGTTAAAAATGGAGCATCGGTCTCGATCAGAATTTTCTCTACTGGAACAATCTCTAAAACATCCCTCACGTTTTGGGCAGATTTAAATGTAATGATTCCATTGAATCCAATATAAAAACCATTATCAAGGGCAACTTCTGCAAGCTCTTTTGTGCTGGTAAAGCTATGAATGACTCCACCTTTTGGAAGTTTAGGACCATACTTTTTAAGCATCTCCATCATATCTTCGTCAGCTTCTCTTGAGTGGATAACAACAGGCTTATTAAAATCTATGGCAATATTAAGTTGATCTTCAAAAACTTTTAATTGAGTTTCCCGTGGTGAGTGATTGTAGTAATAATCAAGACCAATTTCTCCAACTGCAACCATCTTTTCGTGAGAACATCTTTCTCGAATGATCTTAATAGCCTCTTCAGTAGACTTTTTAGCATCATGGGGGTGTATACCCTGAGTAAAATAGACTTCAGGGTAAGTTTTAGCGAGTGCGAATACAGCATCAAAATTATCTGGCTCAACACTTATTGTAATGATTTTTTCAACACCTTGTTCTTTAGACTTTTCGAGAATGACCTCAAGAGGTTCATTTTCTAGGTAATCTAGATGGCAATGCGTTTCAATTATTTTCACTACTTTCCTTCTTTAAGAATCTTTCTAAGGATTGCTTTAATATGAACAGTAGGAATTGTTCCTTCAATCTTTCTTCCGTTAATAATAATTGTAGGAGTAGACTTTAGATCATATTGAGTTCCAGCACTTATTGTTTGTCTGACATCATCTTGAATAGACTTATTATCAAAACAACCTGTAAGACCTAGTTCTTTTTCCCATTTACTTAGGTTTTCAAAACTTAGCTCCTCTTGTCTTTCAAAGATAAGATCATGATTCTTAGAGAAATTATTTTTGTCACAAGCTGAAAGGTAAGCTGCTTTACAAGCAAATTTATGAAATGAGCTTTTTATATTAGGGTTACAAGCATTATCTAGAGGGTAAAATAAATACTGAATATTTATCTTTCCTTTGAACTCAGCAATAAGTGCGGCCATTTGGTTTGAAACAACCTTACAGAAAGGACATTCAAAGTCAGAGAATACAGAAACTCTTAGTGGAGCATCTGAGAACTTTTCAGTAGATGAATAGATTCTGTACGGAGAAGGAACTGCTGGGTCACCTGGGTTTGCAAGTGAATCATATTGAGCAATATATTGACCGCTCAGATTAGACTGATCAGCAATCGTTTTTACATAATAGTTATACATCATTACTGATGGGATTAGCGTCACTATTGCATATATAATAATTGGTTTTGCTTCAGGAAAAGGTTGAACTGTACTGTTTTTAAAGAATACAAATACTGCTAGAAAAGAAAGAACATAATAAACAGTACAAAATGGACATAAACCTTTAAGAGCAATTAGTGAGTAAACTAGTAACACTAAACAGCCAACAGCATTTAAAGAGTAAACAAACTTTGAGAACTTCTCAGAAGTTTCAGATGGAAAGATAGCTCCCATAACTCCTATAAGGCCAACAATAACTCCAAAGAATGATGTTGGTACATGAAATAAACTTCCAAGTGCAGAAGTAGAAGCTTTAGCGCAGCCCCAAAAAGCACTTATTTCACAAAGCGAATTATCCGAACCGAAGCCTTTAGGAAAATGTGCTTCATAGAAATGGTTTGTTAAGTAAGCACTTACACCAACCATGGCCACTGATAATATTAAGAAAATTGAATGGGGAACAGTAAGCCCATTTAATGTTAGTCTTTTAGAACTTTGCATCTATATATCCTTTAGTTTTAATTTTCTACTAGTATACTATATTGAAAAGATATTCCAATTTCTTTGAGTAGTTTTATCGCGTCGATAACTATTGTACTTGGCTTTTTCAAAGGTACATTCTAAAGAGTCGATAATTTCAATCTCTGGAAATTTATTTTTGATTTGATTAATTGCTTCACTGTGTAAGTCAAAGTAGAGATTACCATTTTGGCTCTTGTAATAAGGACCATCAGCAAAATGTTGATAAAAATCCTCTTGTACTTGAAAGTTGTCTTGGTGAATACTAGGTCCTAGAAAACAATAGTAGGGATCGATATCCTCTAGAATATCTTGAACTAAAATTTTATCTCTTACTCCCATCCAACCTGCATGAATAATTGATATCCCCTTATGTCCTATGAAGATAGCAGGAATACAATCTGCTGTTTTGATGGCAAAATTATAATCTTGAATATTTTTATTTAAAACTATTATACCATCTGCTTTGATATCTGAAATATCAGATCCAGTAAATATTTGAATCTCTGCACTGTGAATTTGATGAACGTGAATTAGCTTTTTGAGCTCAGGCTTATCATCGTAAACAGTGAAGGTTCCAATTGGTAGCGAGTGTGAATAAATGGCGTTAGACATCTTCTTCCTCAAGAATCTTCAATGTTTTTTGAAAAATTTCTGGAGGATCTTGTTCGAAATATAATTTTTTTTGAGTTATAGGATGAACAAATCCTAAAAATTTCGCGTGAAGAAAAGGGTAGTCATAATCTTTTAGCAATGACTTCATTCCAGGTGTTTGATTAAGATGTTCTTCTCTTAAGCGTCCATACAGAGAGTCATTGATTATGGGGGTATTTTGATCTTGAGAGAGATGAACTCTAATTTGATGAGTTCTACCAGTTTCTAATTTCATTTCTACGTGTGAGAACTTTTTAAAAAATTTCAAAACTTTCATATGAGTTATAGCATTTTTTCCATGTTTTACACCTGAGGCCATCTTTAATCTATTATGGGGGGAACGACCTATGATTGATTCATAGCGGGCTTCAGGTTCTATTCGAGCTCCTAGAATTATAGCTTCATAAAAGCGGTCTATATCATGAGTACTAAAAAGTTTAACAAGTCCTTCATGACATTTTTGAGTTTTTGCAACAACCATTATGCCACTAGTTCCCTTATCAAGTCGGTGGACGATACCAGGTCGTTTTTCATTACCAATTCCCTTGAGATCTGGACAATGATACATAATGGCATTAACTAATGTTCCATCTGGGTTGCCAGGAGCTGGGTGAACAACAAGGCCTGCAGGTTTGTTGATGATAATAAGATGTTCATCTTCAAATAGAATCTCTAAGGGAATATTTTGTGGAACGATATCTGTTTCTTCCGCGGGGGGAAGTTCAAAAGTAATTCCAGTATTAACGGGAGGCATTTTTTTTAGTTCAAGCTTAATCGACTCATCACTTGCTGTGATATGACCTTTTTGGAAAAGTTTCTTAATGAGAGAACGGCTAATATCACTAGTTTTAGCTGCTAGGTATGCATCTAGTCTATTAAACTCATCAAGATCTTGAGATGTAATTAGAAACTCTATTACAATCTTCTCTTCGTCCATTATTGCTTAGGTGGGTTTTTTAATAGTCTTATATGGTGAATAAAGGATGTTGCTACTAAATCAGGGTTTAGTTTTAAACATTTTGCATATTGATAAACAAAACCTCTTGTATAAACATCTGCTGGAAGTTTTGAAAACTCATCAGCTTCTATATTTCTAATATAAGTCTTAGAAATTTTTGTCATATCTGCCATTCTTTCCACAGTAACATTTTTATATTCTCTAATTTCTTTTAGAAATGTTCCTGTGTACTCTGTACAGTTTTCTACTCTTTGCTCAAACTCATTATTAATATTGTAACTCAGACCAAACTTTTTATAAGCTTGGACTTTTGAAACTGTAACTTCATTTTTAGCTGTTTGAATTTGATTGTATTTGAACTCTTCTTTTTGAAGATTTTGACTTTGTTCAAATTGTTGCTCATCACTTAATGAGCCAGCATCATTTAACATCTCAGATAAAGAATTGTTTGGTTTGTAATCTGGTTTGCTCATAACTTCAGCTTCAAATCCAGCAATAGTGTTTACCTGATTAAATCCACGAGCTTTATCGTATTCTCTTCTTTTTTCTGCAACACCAAGAATTGTGTAAGCTTCTTCAATTTGGCCTAGAATGGTATCACACTCATCTTGAGTCATAAGGGAGTATAGTGCAGCACTATCGCCAGAATATGCATTTTTTGCTCTTACATAAGCATTGTGAATATCCTGTAAAGTTGCATCGGTAGATACCTCAAGTACTTCATAATAGTTCTTTTTGTCAGTATTCATGTATAAATCCATCATTAGTTTATCTCGAGTAGTTTATGAACAATTTTATCAAAGTTGTTCACGAGTTTAGAGTTTGGAAACTCCATCAGTAATGGTTGTCTTTTCTTAACACTTTGCCAGACACTTGGATCATAGTCTAAGTAGCCAACATAATCGATATTGATACCGAAATATCTTTTACAAACACTCTGGATAGAAAAACCGATATCAATATCATTTTGGCTTCTAACTTGGTTCATAATAATTTTAGGTCTAAACTTTGCAATCTCTGCTTGAAGCTTCATTCCCATTTCCGGGTTGATTTCGATAACTCTTTTTACCAAATCAACGGGAGTACTTTGAGGAGCTGAGATCTTTGCATTCATTGCCTGGTTAATTAAAGGTTGAATATCCAAAAGATCTTCAATCATTTTTAAACGTCTATGATAAACAGACTTAATAAATCTATAAGTGTTCTCAATTGATGTTGGTTCTGGAAGTATAACTAAGATTCCTTGGTCAGCAGAGATAAAGAAATCTAACGTGTTAAAAGTTGTACCAGCACCTAAGTCTAGCAAAACAAAATCAGCATCGAGTTCATTAAGTTTAGAAAGAATTTTATTCTTATGCATTTGCTTTAAATTTGCGATACCAAGATCATCTTGGGCACCACTGATAATTTGTAAGTTTTTAATTGGAGTTGGGACAAGAAGATCTTTGATAGACCCAACTTTTTTAGAAACATAATCTGATAAGGTTTTATCTGGAATAGGGATTCCTAAACAGGTGTGCATATTTGCTCCACCTAGGTCGAGATCA
>CAXGOD010000110.1:0-6930 GCA_964011245.1 uncultured Bacteriovoracaceae bacterium
TTACCAGCAGACTTAAATGAAGGTGCCATAGACTTTACGTTAATTGTTAGGACTAGGTTTACTTGTCCATTCGTATTTAGATTAATACTAGATTGATTTAATGTAGTCGTAATATAATCACCAGCATTTATATTGAAATCGAGTAGCGAAGAATAATCTACATTCACTTCAATATTGGCAGCTTCGAAGTACTGATCTGCTTTAATAGTAATTGGGATCATTTTAACTTGAGAAAGCTCTGTCACAACATTTGATTCAGACACAATGATGTCAACTGGAAGATTAGAAGGTGCTTGATTACCAGTATCATTATCATGACCTTCATTTCCAGTATTGCCATTATCACCAGTTGTTGGTGTTGTATTAATTGTAGAGTCTACAACTTCAGCTTCTTGGGGCTGAACCTGGGCCTCTGGAATTTCAGGAACACAAGAAACCGCCAAAGCAGATAATAATAATAATCCACAAATATTTTTCACTAAAAAGCTCCATTTGATAAATTTATACTTATCAAGTATCGGGGACTTGAGTAATAAACTTAAGTTTCAATAGCTAAAGTATTGTTTTTACGGTAACAAAGTCCATGGAAAATGAGTTACCCCTAGAAAATCGATTTAAAAGAATTTCTGTTTTAATAGCAGAATATCTTCCCTTTATTGATCAATGGGATCTTGAAGTTATTCAGGGAAAGAGATTTGAGCATCCTTGGATTGATGCTCTTAGAAAATTAGATAAAGATAAGCTTGCTCTTTTTGATGCTCAACGTGAATATAAAATACTCGATGATCCTAAATGGATAAAGCTTGTTCAAGATATCGAACGTCTTTCATCGTTTGACTCGATTGAGCTTATCCCAAATACAATAACACCTCTTGGAAACCAAAAAAAACAACATGAACTCAAACGACTTTACTCTTTTTTAAGTAATGATAAAGAAAAGTCTGCTGTTGATTTCGGTGGTGGTGTTGGAAACCTTGCGTACTTTCTTGAACAAGATCTTCAAATGGATGTTACCGTCCTGGAAAAGAATTTCGAACTTATAAAAACCGGAAAAGCTAAGTTAAAAAAACTTGGAAGCCATGTTCACTTTCAAGAATGTCATATCTGCCAAGAAGAAGATCATCCCGAGTATAATAAAGAGCTAGCAATTGGTCTTCACACATGTGGAAACTTTGCTAATGATATGTTTAGAACTTGTATACACAATCATACTAAGAAAATTGTAAATTTTGGCTGCTGTTATTCAAAAATTAAAAATAATGATTATAATTTATCTTCTCTAAGTAATAAGAAGCTAGAATTTAATCAAAGAGCATTATCAAGTGCAACTTTAGGCTTTGGACCAGTCCCCCTAGAGTTCTATGATTACCGAACAAAGATTATGGATTATAAATATACTTTTTATCACTGGTTATATAAAGAACATGGCATTCTAGAATTCTGTGCTATGAGCAACGCCAGAAGAAGCTTATACAAGCACAACTTTAGTGAGTTTGTTAATATTAACCTTGATAAGTTTTTTAAACACTTGCCCCACCCACAAGCAGAATCAATAAACAGTTTTCATGAAAGTGATCAAAACAAGGAACTCAATGAGTACTTATTGGCCTACTATGCCATCTCTCGCTATATAGGAAAGCTATTAGAGGTTTATATTCTTTGCGACAGGGCCCTTTTTCTGAAAGAAAATAACTATGATGTTAGGATTCAAGAAGTCTTTGATCCCCTAATCTCACCTAGAAACAAAGCAATTGTTGCGAGTCTAAATAATTGATGATACTCAGTGTAAAAACAGAGGTAAATATGGCAAACATCAAAGATAAAGACATTAATGCATTAGACACATGGAACATTAAAGAGCTCAGAAAACTTAAAATTATGAGCAAAAATAGGATTAGTGCACTAGAGCTCGCTCCAAAAAAAGAAGTGGCAAAAAGCCATCCTCTTTTTGGTATGGGTATTGGGGAATGCAAAGATCTAATCGATCAAATTCAAAAAGCAGAAAAGATTTTATCAAAGTAATTCAACAACTTTTTTCATAAGAGCTTGAACCTCAAATGCTACGGCTCCTAAATCGGGGTTTTCTATAGCTTGCATACTTGCCATAGGATCTACGGCGGAAACTTCTATCTTACCAGGCTCCTTTTCTTGAAGAATGACATTACAAGGAAGCATAACTCCAATTTTATCTTCGGCTTCAATTGCTTTAAAAGCAAAGCTTGATTGGCAGGCACCTAGTATTTTATACGGTCTCATATCTTTATCTAATTTCTTTTTCATTGTATATACTTTTGATCTAGGTCATAGATGGTGAAAGTTTAAAGACTGTTCGGAGTCTAACGCTGGAATGGGTAAATAGACCCTAATTGCATAATTTGAGTTAATTCATCCAAGGCGGTTCTCACTTCATTGATTAGAGCTGGATCTCTAATTTCATCTGGTGCTAATGAATCCCTATAATGTTTATCAACCCAGGTATTTAGCTTGTTAAACAGATCATTGGTAAGGATAGTATTTGGATTAACACCTTTAATTTCATTTTCAGTAAGAGCGACTCTTAAACGAAGGCAGGCTGGGCCACCACCGTTTTTCATACTTTCCTTAACATCATAGACTTTAACTTCTTTAACCGGTGTTCCAAGTGTTGTTAACTCCTGAAGATAATTCCAAACATTCTTATTATTCTTACATTCTTCAGGCACTACAATCGCCATACTCTTTTCATCAATTGAAATTAATTGGCTATTAAAAAGGTAAGACTGAACAGCATCTTGGACACTAACTTTCTCCAGAGGAACTTTGAGACAGTGGAGCTTATTACTTCCAAATTTTTCTTTTAGCTCTTTGATGACATTATCAGAATTGAGTAATGCTAACTCATGATAAAAATAAACATTTTTATTTCCAACAGAAATAACATCATTATGAAAAACTCCCCCATCAATCACATCAGGGTTTTGCTGAGCATAAACAACCTTCTTTTCATCTAGTCCATGCAGGCGGGCCACAGCTTGAGAAGCTTCAAAAGTTTGTCTTGCAGGGAATCTTCTAGGTGATGGTTTATCATGGCGAAATCCATACTTACCATAAACGAAAAACTCAACTCCCTTGTCTCCATAAGCATCACAAAAGCGAGTATGGTTTGCAGCGCCTTCATCACCAAAGTGAGTAACCTCTGGTAAATGATTATGATGATGAAAAATTGATTCATCTTGAAAAGTTGCTTTAAGTATTCTTCCTGTCAGCTCAGGCTCAATAGATCTATGAAACTTATTATTTAAATTCGCCGGAGTAATATGAACTTTGCCGTCTGCTGTATCAGCACTTGGTGAAATTGTTGCGGCATTGGCAGTCCACATTGCTGAAGCACTATAACAAGCTGCCAAAATTTCTGGTGCCTGTTTACCTGCTTTTTCTACTATGTCTTTTTCAGAACCAGTAAAGCCTAATCTTCGTAAAACCTCAAAGTCTGGTCTGGCATGGGGTGCTAGAATTCCTTGCTTAAGTCCCATATCACTAAGTGCTTTTGCTTTTGCAAGTCCTTGCTTTGCGGCTTTTTTAGGGCTAGAAACATCCCCTGCATTTTTCATTGATGCGACGTTACCACCAGAGAGCCCTGCGTAATTATGTGATGGGCCAACTAAACCGTCGAAATTAAACTCATATGTACTCATAAATGATCCTTATCATGTTTAATTTTTTTATTTTATATATGATTAACTAGTTGGTCTATATGTTAAATATATTTATCGAAAAAGGAGTAAACATGTCAGACGATACAATGAAAGCTTATTTAAAAGATGGTGTGCATATGGTTGAGCCATCAGCTGGAGTTTTAGAAGTTTTTAATCTAATGAAAAGTAAAAAGGTTCGTCATATTCCAGTTGTTGAAAAAGGTGAAGCTGTTGGAGTTATAAGTGATAGAGATGTACAGTTCATTAATCATGCAGGGGATGCATTTCAGCTAAAAGCAAGTGATGTAATGACAACAGAGCCTTACTCTGTGGACTCACTAACAAGTATTCCACATGTAATAAATGTAATGGCCCAGAAAAAAATAAATTCTGTTCTTATTCATGATGAGAATCACAAGATTGTAGGTATCTTTACTTCTACAGATGCTTTACAAATTTTAGCTGACCATTACAAGAATATTGAAGAAGAGAAAAAAGAAGATTAAAAAAAAGCCCCAATCAATGGGGCTTTAATATTTAAACAATTTCTAAATCTAACTCTGGATCATCTTCCCTATCTGGAGCAGCTCTTTCTACATTAGACCAAATAAATAGTGCTAAAAGCATAACTACCGCAAAGGCAAATAGCCCTAATGCCCACCAAAAAGCTCCAAAGATAAGTGCAAATAAAGCGGCCAGGATTGAAAGAACAGGAAGCCCAATAAAAAGGATGAGTAGAACAATTCCCATTGTATCACCTTGAAAGAAAGCCTCGTCACAGTTCATTACTTTTTCTTTCATATCTAATAGATAGTTTTCCATTGAACCTGCTGTAGAAATACTACTAACAAGATATTCTTTTTGCTCTTGGGTTCTTTCAACTGTTATTGATCTTCTCAAACCTTGCACAAATTCTGAGCGAGTCATGCTTGGATGGTTTCTTCTCATCTTTTTGAAAGCTCTTCTTACGCGCCATCTTCTTTTTAAGATTCTTTTTGTCATTCTAACTTGTCTATCTCTAACAAGCTCATAACGCTTTAATTCTTTTGTAATTGATTGATCTAAATTTTCATTTGTATTTTGAGCTAGAGCAATTCTTTTATCAATCTTGCGAACAAGTTTTTTAACCGTTCTTTGATTGCACTGCATGCCTTTATTTTTTTGAACTTCTTTTATTTTTGAATAACTATTCATGACCGTATTAATGTCACTGGTAACACTTGATCTTGTATGCTGAGCAAAAACCATAGTTGTTGCAATCATATTGGTAACGATAAACGCCATTAATCTATACATAAATTTCTCCTCTAACCCCTAGTTTTTACCTCAACTAATGACGATAAGACAAATTTATAACTCTGACATGCAGATAAGTACTTGAATTTAGTCTTCTTAAGGGAAAATAATAGGGTATATTTCAGTATTACAAGAGGTGATAAAATAACTAGCAGAATGAAAGGATTACTTCTCGTTATATTCATATTCAGTACAGATATAACCTATGCCAAGGTTATAAGTATCTGTGATCAATTTCCAGAGTACTGTTCAAATGTACGTAGAAATCAAAGTCGTCCAACAAACTCTTCCCTCCCAACGCAATCCTCAGCTGTCTTCACAAATCCAGCAGCGGTAAGCACCGACAAAGGCTTTGGTATTGAAACCATAAATTATAATGGTGATTCACAAATTGGGATTGTCACAGGAACAGGAAGAGTTGGTGCAGCCATTTCAAATAATCCCAGTGAAGAAACCTTCTTTGGAAATGGCGTACAAGAAGATTTTATTTCTTATCGTTCAAGATGGTTTTATAAAGAAAAATATGAGTCTGATAAGCTTGTTTTGTCAGGGGCCATGAATGTTTTTGGAAAGAAAAAGAAAAAGGGCTTACAGATGGATGTAGGTGCTAGTTATCGTCAGATAAACGATATCGATACAACCTATATTGGTGGTGGAGTTGCCTTTAATTGGTCACGTATCTTAAGCTTTAGTTATGCTGAGTTTAGAGATGCCTAAGTAAAAGATTTTAGAGGAAAGACAGAACCTCTTTGCACAAATACTGGATATTGTACTGATACATTTTTTGCAAATGTTGATACAAATCTATTCAAAAAAACTTTTCAAGTACGAAATTATGTAGCTGGATTTAATTATAATAATTGGTCATTTGATTATTCTTGGTTCACGACAACTGATCTAGATGAAAATACCAAGGCCTATGTTAAGATTTTTAATGTTTCATTTTTTTATCGAAATTGGATGTTTACCTTTGGGACGCGTGAAGAAGAAAGTCCTCGAGAAACCTACGATCATGATCAAGAAAAAATGGTTTCTGAAAAATTTAAATATGATAGTTTTTTAGGTGTTCAGTACGCTCTAGGAAACCACTTTGTTCTTGGATTGTTTAATAATTATTACTTACTCGATGAGTGGACACTTGGTGTTACATTTTTCTTTTAGGCTACTTTTTTTTCATCTTTTTCAAAGCCTACTATCTCATCAGTTACAAAAATCTTTTTACAATCCGTTAATTTTTTCTGAAAAATAACCGTTTTAAAAGCTTTAAGATTTTCTTATAAGTATTGTAGATTGCTTTGATAGAAAATCTAAATTTTAACTGAAAAGGCTTTGTTGATCGAGTTCAAAAATATTAGTGAAGGTTTATATAAAATAGAAGGAAGCTTAGCTTATTGCGATTTTCACACAATTTCTACAATTATATTCGTATTAGGCTCATTTATTTCAAATAACTTTCCAGGTTTTGCTCCTGATCTTAAAGCATCCTTTGCAATCTGCTCTACATCGATTCCACCTTTTTCTAATTTCTCTACGATATCTTCACCAATAGTATCTTTAAAATCAAAAAGGACATTAATAGCAAGACGAAGTTGAACTTTCATCCTTCCATTCTCTTTAATAAGAACAGAAATATAACTTCCCATATACTGATCTTGAGAGTCAGCTCTTACTACGGAAGGAGGAGTAAACTCCTTTAATTCAAACTCATATTCATTAATCACTTCGAAGAATACTTTTTGCCAATTTATATTTACATTCATTTTATCGATTAAGTTTTTAACCCCCATAAATGATTTCATTAGTAAAAAGAATGCATCTCCACCAGCTGATCGAAACCACCATTTATCTTCGCCCAAGGCCAAGTCAATTTTGTTCTTATATTGCCAATCACTTAATAAATAAGGGTAATCTTTTGTAAATGGCTCGAAGATGATTTTCGCTAAAACTTCAAGAGTATTAT
>CAXGOD010000111.1:0-6919 GCA_964011245.1 uncultured Bacteriovoracaceae bacterium
CCTCGTCCCAAACGAGTTACGCTGCCAGGCTGCGCTACACCCCGCTAATTTAGATCTGAGATACTTTTTAAGATATTTAGACCTTTTTGGCAATCTTATTTTTGGTTCTTAAAAAAATTTACCGCTTCTTTACAAGCTTTTGCGCGGTGCGAATTATCCATTTTCCACTCATGAACCTGGGCCATGGATTTACCCTCTTGCCCCACTGGCTCGAAGATTGGATCATATCCAAATCCATCATCGCCTTTTATTTCTCGTCCTATATGTCCATGAACACGGCCTTCAAAAAAATAGATCTCTTCAGGGGACAAATAAAAGCATAAATAACAAACAAAATAGGCCTCTCGTTCTTCCTCTACTTTGCCTTCCATCATTTCAATAAGCTTAAGATTTTTATCCTTATAATCAGGAAGACTCGGCTCAAATCTCGCTGAGTGAATCCCCAAAACATCTGGAAACACAGGAACAACAAGCCCTGAGTCATCTGCGACAGTAGGTTTATTAAATTTTTCGTAATAGCCCTGGGCCTTCTTTAAAGCATTTTCTTGAAAGCTATTTCCATCTTCTACGACTTCAATCTTCTCAGGCGCTGAACTAATAACAACGCCACTTTCATTTAAAAGATCATTTAGCTCTTGGGCTTTATGTGTATTAGTTGATCCTAAGATAAAATCCATTACTTTATCGCCTCTTTTTGTGCTGCAAACACATGTCTTAGTGCTGTTTTTGAACATTCTAAAAGAGCGTCTAGTTGCTCTCGTGAAAATGGCTCACCTTCAGCAGTTCCTTGCACTTCAACAAACTTTCCACATTCAGTCATAACGACATTTACATCGGCTTCACATGTTGAGTCTTCTTCGTAATTAAGATCTGCAATGATTTTCCCTTCACCGTTAATTCCGACACTAAGTGCACCAAGTCTCTGCTTAAGAGGAGACTCTTTTAAGCCACCTTCAGCCATAATTTTATTAACAGCCAACTCTAATGCTACAAATGAACCAGAGATTGCAGTGGTTCTTGTTCCTCCATCAGCAACTAAAACATCACAATCCAGAATGATTTGACGCTCACCTAGTTTTTCAAAGTCAACAACAGCTCTTAATGATCTACCTATAAGTCTTTGAATCTCTTGAGTTCTTCCTTTAGGACCTTTTGTTTCTCGCCTAATTCTATCGTGAGTTGAGCCTGGTAGCATAGAGTACTCTGCAGTTACCCATCCCTTACCAGATCCTTTCATCCATCTAGGAACAGCTTCTTCAACAGTAGCTGTTATATGAACTTTAGTATTTCCAAACTCTGCTATTACACTACCGTGTGCATATGGGTTGATACCTGTAGTAAACTTGATTTCTCTAGGTGTATCTCTTTTAATAAGTGACATTTGGAATTCCTTTGATAATTTTGTATTTTAGAATTTATAACAAACTATATGGACTATCTCAATGATTCACAAGCACTTTGACAGCTGCCCTTCTACTCAGAAATATCTTATTGAAATGACGAAGGATGATCCTCATGAGTCGATGCTAGTTAGCTGTGATATGCAAACTAATGGCGTGGGGCAACGTGAAAATAGCTGGGATTGTTATGCACATACTCTATGCTTTTCCTTTATCACAAAAGAGAACGAAGTTTTAAATTTGACCTCGTTAGAGATGGGTGTTCAAATTTGTAATTATTTTAAAGATAACTTTGGTACTCTATTAAAACTAAAATGGCCCAATGACTTACTAAACTCTAACGGTGAGAAAGTTGGTGGAATAATTATCAATAAACAGGGTGAGCAACGACCTATTATTGGAATTGGTCTCAACTTGTATCGTGATAATCCAAAAGAACTAAGCCGCTATGATATAAAAGCTGGCTTTATATTTAATGATAATAAGGATATTTCAAAAAAGGATCTATCACAAAAAATATTTTCGTTTATTTTCAACAATCGTCTTAGCTCAGCTAAAACAATTAAAAAATGGAACTCACTTTGTATCCATCTTAATGCCAAAGTGTTTATTCATGACGGTGATCAAAAATCAAAAGGAATTTTTACTGGAATTGGAAAATATGGACAGGCCCTCATAAAATATGAAGGCCAAACCTCTGAATTATACTCCGGTACTTTACGGATTGATAATTGATTCTGAAATTTTTTGAATTTCTTTTTTAATAAGATTTTCAGCAAGATCAGGAATTATTTCCCAAGCAATCTTCTCAACAGACTCTCTACAGTACTCTTTTACAAAATCTTCTACAACTGGAGTTAATTTCTCTCTAAGTCTTGCTTCAAGCTCTGAGTCACTTTGAATAACTGGAGCTGTAAAAGCAGCAGCAGCAGCAGCAGGCTTCGCAGGACTCTCATCCATAACATCACTAGGGAAATCTTCTGGTCCACTCATATCATGAACATCATCAAAACTGTCATCATCAAAAGGATTTATTTGGCTTTCTTCTGTATTATCAACAACCTTCTCTAATTGATGTGACTCAACTCTTGGAAGGTCCTCTGATTCAGTTTTTGCAAACTCTTCTTCTACTTCTTCTATATCATCAGTGGCTGTTTTAATATCTGCTTTCGAATGATCTTCAACAATAACATCTGCTCCCCAAAGCTCTTGCTCTGGTGCTTCAATTTTATCTTCTAGTTCATCCTCTAGTTCTGCTTTAAGAGCACTAAGTGCTTCATCAGTATCTGTTCCACCATTAGAAACCTCTGCCTCTTCAGCAACAGGCTCATCATCATCGGCCACTTCAATTGATCGTAATTGAGGTACTGCTTTCTTTGGACTTTCTTCAACTTCAATACTTGCCATCGAATCCATATCAGGAAATTCTAAATCGTCATTTGATGGTAGCTTTTCTTCGTCTGAATCATCTTCTGATTTAGCTGAGATTTCATCAGGAAAAGCAAGATCATCTTCATCTGGAAATGCTAAATCATCTCCAGAAGGAAAAACAGTTTCTTCAGAACTTGCTTCTATTACTTCAGGCTTCTCTTCAACAATTGGTTCAGGCATTGCACCGATAACGCCAGGAATCTCATTGTTAGAGCCTGCTCCACCAATAACACCAGGAACATCCATTCCCCAGTCTTTCATATTTTCGACTAAAGGATTTTCATCCTTTGCTTCAATAGTTTCCTCAACTTCTTCCTCTTCTTCTTCATCAAAAGATTGAGAACCTTCGACTACCCATTCATCTTCTTCGATTACCTCTGGCTCTTCTGTTACTTCATCTATCACTTCAGGTTCTTCTACAACTTCTTCTGTTGACTCTGCTATAGGCTCCGGGAACGCATCAGTGTTAAAGTCAGCTTCTGTTTCACTTATAGACTGAGCTCCTTCAACATCAAGTTCATCCGCCATAACACGGCATAGATTGATAAATTTTGTTCCGTCAAATGGCTTTACGATTTTATGATTAACACCACTTTCTTCAAGTAGCCCTTCATCAACTGTATCGAATGTCCCAAATAACATTAAAATTTTTGCATTAGGATTTATTTTTTTTATATCTCTTGAAAGGTCATAACCTGTTTTATCTTCTGATAAGTTAAAGTCTAAAAGAACAATGCTTGGTTTATTTTCATTAAGATTACTTTCTAGGTCTTTTGCATCCGTGCATTCAAAAAGCTCAAAAGGCTCGCTGGCCAATGTGATTTTTATAACCTTTTGTATGGTTAAGCTATCATCAGCTATGAGTATCTTGTGTTTCATCTAAACTATCCTTGTAGATTATCAACTTCCATGTACTAATAATGGTACGCAACAATTTTTGACTTGTCTAATTTTAGATAGTTATAGATTAAAACTCTAGGATCATGGCCGTTTGGTTATCGATGTTTCCGCGACTATTGGCTATACTAAAAAGCTCAGATATTTTTTTCTTAGGCTCTAATTTAGGATTAGAAACAATATCCCTTATCTCATCCTCTTCTAGACGGGCATATACACCGTCTGACATAAGAACAAGAAGATCCCCTTCAAATAGTCTCACTTCCTTAACTTGATAATATAAATCAGGAAATAAACCAAAACCACTTAAAGGCATAGTTTTTAAATGACTTTCATAACTATCATTTGAAAGAAATTTAAAGCTGTCTTCAATAAATATTTTTTTAAAAATACCTTTTCTATAAATATAGGAAGAACAATTACCAACTGAAGCTAATGTCATAATGCTTTCAGCTTTAGACATTACAATACCTGATGCACCTGCTCTTTCAGAGATTTCCTTTTGCATATTATCTTTTACTAAAAGATTATGTGAAAAAAGAAGTGAGTTAATTAATGCATTTCCCTCTAATAAATATTTTGGGCTATAGAAAAAAGGTAAAGTTGCATCTGGGTCCTCAGAGACTTGGATATAGAATTTTTTAATATTCTCCTTTAAAGAATTTATAGCAATATCACCAACACCTACTCCCCCAAATCCATCTAAAATCATATAAAGATTATTATCAAGGTCGAAGTCATATGAATCCTCATTGATTTGTAAATAAGGACCTTGGTCTGAATGAGCTGAGAAAGATTTTAGTCTCATTATTACTCCAAATAGTTTTTAAGCTTATCAGTAGCTTTGTTATAGTATTCACTATTAATTGGTGATGTCTGCTGTACTTGTTGAAATTTTTCTTTAGCCTCTTCAAATAAACTCAATGATTCCGAGATTAAAGCCTCTCTATAAATTCTTCTTGATCTAACAGTAAGTGTTTCTTTAATATTTTCTTGTTCGTTTAATGCTTCTTCATTACTAGGATCATACTTTAAAACATTTCCATAAGTTTCATAGGCCCGTTTTAAGTCCTGTCCTTCCTTAAATGATCTTGCCTTACCTAGTAATGGATTTATCAATGAAGACAACTTCTTCTGTGAAGTCTTAAGCATCTTAGTTGCCTCTTTAACTAAGTCTTCATCCATTCCTTTTAAATTTAAAAACTTCTCTAAACGATCAATTGCTTTAAACCAATCTCCTTTTAAATACAGACCTTTACCTGGAGCCAATGCATCCACCATTCTTTTTCTTTCAGCTTTTTTACGCTCTATCGCCATTTTTTTATCTGACTCAGCTTTTTTATATGCATCAACTTCCATTTTCAACTGAGGAATATCAATATTTTCTGGATCCATTTCCATTACTTGACCGAACAAGCTTTCAGCAACTGTGACTTCTCTTTTCTTAACAGCTTCGCGGGCTTTACCAACAAGTTTTTCAACTTTCAATTGTCTTAACTTTCTTTCTTTTTCAGCTTCTTCTTCTCGTTTAAGGCGTAAGAGTTCTTCGTGCCCTTGCTTTACAAGTTGAAGCAATGTTTTAGTATCTTTATAGTCAGGATCAATACCTTTAATTAACTCTAAATATTCTTTTGCTTCATAATATTCACCTGCTTCATATTTAGCTAAGGCCAACGCATAGTTTTGCTCTAACTTTTCTAATGTTTCAGGCGGTAATTGTTTTTTTGTTCCCTTAGTTAAACCATCTTTTCTTGCCTTCGCTTCTTTTTGTCTAGCTGCTAGAGCTTCTTTTTGTTTTTTAGAAAGTTTTTTCTTCTTGGGTTTATCTTCTGGTAGAAGCATAACAAGAGCTAAGATAACCCCAACCACAGTATAGAGTTTCTTTTTATCTTTCATTAAACGCTTTATAAAACTTTTTTCTTCAACCTCAGTAGAGACACCGAATTCATCACCATCTTCGCCCATTTCGTCAAAGTCGACTTCTTCCTCTACCTCTTCAATAACTTCTACTTGTTGGTTATCTTCAACAGGCATTAACATATCTTGTTCAGTTTCTAAAAGTTCCGAGCTGATTTCAACTGTAAAGGTTGTTGTCCCAATGCTGAACACATCACCATTTGTCAGTTCAGCTTTATTTATTCTTTCACCATTTAGAATCGTTCCGTTGGAAGAATTTAAATCCTCTAAGGTACAATTAATCAAACTCTTTTTTATTAAAGCATGGACTCCAGATACTTCACCATCATCTAGAACAATCTTACACTTTTCAGGATCACGACCGATATGATTTTCACCTGTCTCAATTGTATATCGATCAAATGGTGCGCACTCCCCTTCAATTGTTAAGAAGTAATTTGCAAACGATTGGAAGACTTGAGTGCTCTCGCCACTATCACCTCCGTACCCACCATCGTCTCCGAAGCCTCCGTCATCCCCAAAGCCCTCGTCATCCCCAAAGCCTTCGTCATCCCCAAAGCCGTCTTCTTCACCAAAAGATTCTTCTCCATCTTCAGAAAAACCAGAGTCCTCGTCTGATGAAAATTCTCCCTCTATGGATTTTTCTTCCTCAGGTTCACTATTAAAGTCATCCATTGGACTATCACTATAATCATCCTCAAGAGGACTATCTTCCTCTAAAGAATCCTCCTCTTTTTCAACATGATCTTCAAAATCAGATCGAGCCTCGGTAATATCTTTTAATAAATTATCTTCTTCAATTGGTCCGTCACCTGGTAGCTCTTCAAGGATATCTTCTTCTTCAAATATTTGTGTTGTATCCTCAATCGGTTCAGGCTCATGAATAGGATCATCCGGAATTTCCTCTACCGCTTCAATTTCAGGTAGGTCTACGATTTGTAACATATATGATGTCACCGTAACTCTATCGCCAAGCTTAACTTCAATTTCACTAACTTCATTTCCATTTACAGATAAAATTCCAAAGCTAGACATCTTTTTTACAAAAACTTTTCCATCTTTTAAGAAAAAGATAGCGTGATGACGAGATACTTGTTGATCATCTAAGATGATATGACAGTCATCAGCACGTCCAATGAAAATTTCTCCACCATTAATCAGATCATCTTGCGGAATCTCCACATCGTAAACTTTCTGACTAAATTGTGATACGTCTAGTTTCATAATTATTTAATCTCTTTTATACATTCCATTTGCCCTTCGTCCATACCAAG
>CAXGOD010000112.1:0-6900 GCA_964011245.1 uncultured Bacteriovoracaceae bacterium
TTTTTCTCATACCACCAGAAATCTCTGAAGGAAGTTTGTACCAAGCATGCTCATTCAGACCTGTTTGCTGCATTAAACTCATCACATCTTCCCGGATCTTCTGATCACTCTTTTTAGTGAACTCCCTCATAGGAAAAGCGACATTCTCAAAGTTAGTCATTGAGTCAAAGAGAGCTGAATATTGAAAAACCATTCCAAAGTTAGTTCTGAATTGACGAAGATCTCTTTCATTGAGATCCAGGAGGTCTTGGTCAAGAACCTTTACTTGGCCAGAACTTGGATGATAAATACCAAGGATATGTTTTAACAATGTAGACTTTCCTGCCCCGGAGAAACCTAAGATAGTTGTTATCTTTCCTTCATGAATATTAAAAGAAAGATCATTTAAAACCGTATGTTGACCAAAGGTTTTAGTTAAATTTATAAATTCTATTGCGTATTTTTCTTCCATCATAAAATCTTTGCCAAAATTGCAGTTAAGAAAAAGTCAGATATTAAAACCATAACCATACCGTATACAACTGCCATATTTGTTCCCTTACCAACACCCTCTGCACCACCTTTAACAGCAAAGCCTTGATAAGTTCCAATTACTGAAATTAAAAAACCAAAAAAAGCTGCTTTAATCAGCCCCTCAAAAATCATAGAGAAGGACATAAACTCACTTAATTTTGCAAAGTACATAACTCCATCAATCCCCAAGACCTTTACACCAATTAGCCAAGACCCAGCATTAGCAACCAACATAAAGATTCCTACTAATAAGGGCATGGTAACAATAGTTCCAAAGATTCTAGGAACTGCTAAGTATTGGACTGCATTTACTCCCATACATTCTAGAGCATCGACTTGTTCAGTAACCTTCATCGTTCCTATTTGAGCGGCCATGGCAGAACCACAACGTCCAGCAACGACAAGACCTGTAAAAACAGGAGCGAGTTCCTTACATACTGCAATGGCAACAATTGGCCCTACAAATGAATCAACACTAAAGGCGGTAAAACCCAAATAAATTTGATAAGCAAATACCATTCCTGAAAATGAAGAAGTAAGTAGAACGATAAACAAACTTTTGTTTCCCATAAAAACCATTTGTTCAAAAAAGAGTTTTCTTCTAAAGGGAGGTCTTATAAACCACATAAAAGAGGAAAATACATAAATGGTGAATTTACCAAGTGCTGGAGTTATCTCAAGGACACTCGCACCGATATACTCCACCAATTTTTTTCCACTATTTATCATTACAAAATTTTAAACAATAAAAGACGGTTTTGAAATTTATTTTATTGATATTTAAAGCGTTTAGGGACTCTATGAGTTATTGCTGTAAAAACTTGATAAGGAATAGACTTTACTTGATTCGCAAACTCAACTACATCGTCTTGTGAATGTGACCATAAGACAAATTCTTCACCCTCTTTAAAGTCTTTTTCTGATAAACCTTCAAAAAAGACTGCTATAAGATCCATATTCACTCTTCCAAGAACCTGGCCGACATGACCTTTGTGCTCAAGTTTTAGCCCACTATAATAAGTTAAGATTCCATCTCCATAACCTACTGGAAGAAAAATTAAAACTCCATCTGAGTGACAGACATGTCCGCCATATCCAACAGGCATTCCTCTTTTAATATTTTTTACTTTAAGGACCGTCGTTTTTAATGAAGATATATTTTGTCCACTCCAAAGGGCATCTTCCTTTTTAAAGCTTCCCACCGAGCGAGGTCCATACATCATTAACCCTGGGCGAATATGAGTTTCTTCGATAGAAAACTTCTGTTCAATAGCTCCAGAGTTAGCACATGAACTTTCTTTGTAGACAATACCGGCCTTATCAAACTTCTTTTTAATATTTAAAAACTTTTCATATTGCTGATGAGTCTTGTCACCTTTTTTTAATTTTAAAAATGAACTCGCAAAGTGAGTCATAATATGGAGAACTTCTGATCTATTATGCTTTTTTAATAATTCAAGAATCTCATCTATTTCAGAGTAAGGGATACCTAATCGGTTCATTCCTGTATCAAACTTCAAAACAATAGGAGCAGCATGTAACTCTGGAGAATTTAAATAAAACAGAAGAAGTCTTTTAGAAGAAATTACTGGTATAATGCCAAGACCTACATAACTATGGTTTACTTCAGAATTAGTTATCTCAGTATCGCTAAAAACCCAAATATCTGCTTTTGTTTTAGATCTTTCTTTAAGATAGATGGCTTCACCCAATGAAGCGACTCCAAGACGTTTAATCCCTAGTTCGTTTGAAGCGAACTCTGAAACCTCTATAACTCCATGACCATAGGCATTTGCCTTAACCATAAAGATCACTTCATTTTTAGGTGCAAAAGTTTTTAATAAACGAAAGTTTTCCGCCAATAAGTTTAAGTCGACCTGAAACTCTGTCCCTTGGCGCATGGTAATTAAACTTCTAGAGTTCGCTCTTCCCAAACACTACGATGTCTTCTCGTTGTTTGCGAACCAGCATTCATAATGTCTGAATAGACCTGTCTAATATAATTAATTGAAGAGGGTGCTACCGATTTTAACTCTGGCATCATTTCCTCAGTCATCATAAGACTCGAATCTTCAAAGTATCTCCAAAACTCAAATCCATTTAGAAATACTTTTAGTCTTTGATAATCAACATCCATCGTTGTTTTATCTAGGAATAGCATTATATTTTGAGCCCCGTATTGAGACATTTTATAATTACCTGACATTATTGCAGTTAACTCTTCATTAAAATCTGCGTAAAAAGATTTCCAGTAAAATCTATTACTGTGCTTTTCTTTTATTGCGTTTAAAAGACTTGAGAAATCAATCATAAATAATTTATGAGCTGCACGTGATTGATGAAAATGAATATCATCTAAATATGAGAATGATTCCCAAACATCAACTTCGTGATTTGATTTCTTTGTAGATGTTTTTGAGTTTAATAGTTGCTTACGATAAGTATTTGAAAGTCTATCTTCAAGCATTTGCCATTGAAAGTCTTGTAAACGTTCTTCATCAAATTTTGCAAGAATAATGAGATCAGGATCTGAAAATGCACCTTCAACCTTAACAACTCTTACCATTTTTTCTAATGAATCAAATGCTACTTCTTCGGCCATCTCTATTGCATAAGACTCAATACCTTTAGAGCAAGGCTTACTTAACCATAGCTGTGGCATTTGCTTATATTTTGGACGAATAATCTTTGGTGAAACAAGCTTTTGTCCATTAAGAGTTAATTGATAAATTCCATAACTAGCACATGCATCCCACTCACTGAAAACACTAGCTAGATTCTTAACAAAATCATCTTTCGTTTTAGCGTTTCCAACTCTGTCAGCAATATTAACTAAAGTTTGATATTGGTTTTCAAAGTTGTAGCTAATCTGTGCATCATTGATGATTCTTTGAGATCTTTTTTGTAATCTATCAACTCTATTTGCTAGCTGAATATTCTGTTCAATTAAGTGAAGTTCTTCATTTCTTCTTTTAAGAATTGATTGAATCTGGCCAGTTAGATTTACTTCTCTTCTGATATATCCATAATGATTCATTCCATATGTTGAGTTAAGTAAAACTCTTGTTTCATCTTTATAATAGAAAGCATAACAAAGAGCATTGCCTTTAACTTTTGGATGATTCTTAAAAAGCATAGTCCCTGAAGACATTTTCTTAACATCAATTATTGTAAGGTCTGGTGTATCTGAATTCGCAGCAATCCAATACTCATCTAAGCTGTCATAAAAATGAGCATATATACCAAGGTCTCTAAGAGTATCAGAGATCTCCTTAGCCTCAGAAATATTGTCCATTAAAAGTGCTACTTGAAATTGTTTTGTCATTTGATTGGCCTGCATTATCATCTCCTTGATAGACACAGAATAGTGGCTTCATGCTACACTTTATTATTATGACAAATCATAGGACCATCTGACAAGTCTTGTAGGCCATTATTCATTAATATTAAAGACTTAAAGATCTAGAGTTTTGAATTTTTTAAAGATTTTTTGGCGATCTTGATAGATTTCCCTTAATTTATCCTCCCCAAGACCTACCATAGGGCGATTTGGATCTTGTCGAATTCTCTCCCAACAGACCTCAAAGCTTTCATTTATCCAGTATCCTTCAACATCAGAGCGCAGAGTTAAAAAGGTCACGATATCTTCATCAAGAGTTCCACCACCAAGAGCAATCCAGATATTTTTATTTTCTTCCAATAACTTTAAAAGTGCCGCTTTTTCGGCCTGTCTAAACCACTCAAAGCCTTTATCTGATATCAACTCCCCCAATGAATCATGAGATTTATCGAATTTTTCAAAAATATAGTCATCTAAGTCTACAAAGATATAGTCTTTGTAATCCTCATACTCTTTTAAAGAGTTCAGTTTAGTCGTCTTTCCACAACCAGAAAATCCACAAATAAAGTATTTCAACTTCTTCCTCACCCATTCAGCTCTTTTCACATTGTGTTCAATGCAGTAATAACACAGTACTGAATTAATTTTTACAGGATACACTATGAATCAACTTTTGGACTCTAAAAACATCGATGGAAAGCTTAACGTTTCTAAGTTCCCATTAAATGAGAAGCAAACATACAGCCTAAACGAAGAAAATCCTTGGATTAAGTCTATACTTATAGAACTAAACGAGAACGCTGAAAGCAAATTACCTGAAGAGTATTTAGACAATAGCTTCTTGAAAGCTGAGCTAGAGCTAGTTAAAAAACACAATGAAACCTATGGTGAATACTTTCTTTTAAATTGTTCTATTGATACCGAGTACTTTACTCAATGCGTCAGAACTCAGCATGAGATGAAAGACTCTCTACATTTTGAATTTAAAGCATGTATTATTGACCATATATTTGAAGCAGGTGAAGAGCTTCAAGACCAAATAGATATCTTTATGGATAATGATGTTTGGGAGTTACACTTCTATGACAACAGAATTGCCATGATTAAAGAGATAGTTCATGAGCAAATCTACTTAAATATTAACCAATATCCTGTGTCAGACTACGACGCAGAGCTCCCATGGGCCAAAGAAACCAGTAGCACAAAGCAATAAAATCTTAAAAACATAGAAAAATAGTTGGCATAGGCCGATTCTTAATCTATATATTTTAGACTCTTTTTTACATAAAGAATTTTTTACTTATTTAAAAATAATTACGGAGAATAATATGGCAGTTCCTAAGAAGAAAACATCGGTTTCTAGAAAAGGTTTAAGAAGAGCTGGTCAGCATCATAAACTTTATAGAAAGCACCCAATGACTTGTCCTAACTGTGGCGATATGACTATGCCTAATACTGCATGTCCAAGCTGTGGAACATACAAGGGACGTGAAGTTTTTACTGTAAAAGTAAAAGAAGATACAACTGAAGCAGAAGCTTAATTTAAGCTCTTTTAGTTTGACTTCAAACGAATCAAAAAGTTAAAATTCATTTAAATACTTTGGCCTTCAATTAATTCCAATTAATTGAAGGCATTTTTTTTTACCTAAAATCAAGGATGAAAAATGGAAATTTTTAAAACCAAGTTCACGGGAACAGGCCAATATCACCCTAGTAAATTAATGACTAACGAAGACATGTCTAAACTAGTAGACACATCTGATGAGTGGATTGTTCAAAGAACAGGAATTAAAGAAAGAAGAATAGCTGATCCAAAAACTGAGTACCCTAGTGGTATGGCTGAGCATGCTTCTAAAATGGCAATTAAAAACGCTGGTCTTGAGCCTAATGATATAGATATGATTATCTTTTCTTGTACTCTTCCGGACTACTTATTTCCAAATACCGCAAGCCAACTTCAAACAAAATTAGAAATAACAAATAAATGTGCATGCATGGATATTAATGCCGCATGTACAGGTTGGGTTTATGGGCTACAAGTTGCCAACGCTTTAATCCAAACAGGTGTTCATAAAAATATTCTTGTTGTTGGGACAGAGATGACTTCATCTTTTAACAACTGGGAAGACAGATCGACTTGTATTCTTTTTGGAGATGGTGCTGGAGCTGTAGTTCTAAGCCAAGACTCTTCAGCTGATGGCCCAGAAATTATAGATTCAGTTCTTGGGTGTGATGGTACAAAGTCAGAGTCACTTATCCTTCAAAATGGTGGTGCAAAGAGCCCAATCTCTCATGAGATTTTAGATAACAAAGAACAATTTGTAGCGATGGATGGTCAGATTGTTTTTAAAAATGCTGTTAAAACAATGGCGCAACACTGTGCAACCTTACTAAAAAAACATAACTTAACTGTAGAGGATATTGACTGGTTTATTCCACATCAAGCAAACCTTCGAATTATCGAAACAACTGCAAGTCTACTTAAGTATCCAATGGATAAGGTAATCGTTAACGTGGATAAGTATGCCAATACTTCTTCAGCTTCTATTCCAAGTGCTCTTCATGAAGCATTCTTGGACGGTAGAGTAAAAAGAGGACAAACTCTTCTTTTCGCTGCCTTTGGAGCTGGTCTAACGAGTGGTGCTGTTTTACTTAAATTCTAATAGGACATTATTATGGGTGTAACTCTAATCTTTCCAGGTCAGGGGTCTCAATACGTTGGTATGGGACAAAACTTAATGAACATCTCCGAGTGTAAAGAAATCTTCACCAAAGCAGATGAACATTCAAATCAGTCGATAAGCAATTTATGTTTTAATGGACCTATTGAAAAGCTAAAACTTACAGAAAATACTCAGCCAGCAATCGTTACTCACTCAATTGCTTTATTTAATAGATTAAAAACAATTCTAAATGGAAAAAATATTTCTATTGATAGAGTTCTTGGTCACTCTGTTGGTGAGTACAGCGCTCTAGTTGCAGCAGGTGCTTTACGTTTTGAGGATGCAGTACAAGCTGTTCATCTTCGTGGAAAGTATATGCAAGAA
>CAXGOD010000113.1:0-6808 GCA_964011245.1 uncultured Bacteriovoracaceae bacterium
CTCAAATTCTTTATCACAAAGACGATCATTGGCATGATAACTCAGACCCAATGTGTACAGCATGTAATAAAGAACTTGAACCTTGGTGGGATTTTTGTGCTCACTGTGGAGCTGGAAAAATTTGTACAATAGATACTGATAAAAAATAGAATAATTACATTCAGGATTAAAAATGAATAATGAGCATTCTAGTTGTGGCGTTGGTTTTCTTGTTTCTCTAAATAAGTCTTATACACATGAAAATTTACAAAAAGGTCTTCTAGGTCTTAAAAATGTTGAGCATCGTGGTGGTGTTGGAAAAGATGGTCTCTTAGGTGATGGTGCAGGTATCATGACTAATATCCCTTTTGAACTACTGGGATTTGAAGAATTTAAAGTGGCCGTTGCTACAATTTTTGCACCTAAGGATGATAAAAGATATAAAACCTCCATTGAAGTTTTAAAAATAACTTTTGATTTTTCAGGTCTTAAGATTTTAGAAATTAGAGATGTACCAGTAAATCCACAAGTTCTAAGTCCTATTGCTCAAGAAAATATGCCTAAAATAATTCAGGTAATTATTCAAAGACCAGATCACTGTAGAACTTTAGAGTCTTTTGATAAACTTTTATATTTTGCCAAACAAAATGTTCGAACTAAACAAAAAGAACAAGGTATCTCTGGAGAATTTTTCTTCACTTCACTATCTTCAAGAAGCATTATTTACAAAGCTTTATCAACAAGTTCTCAATTAGAAGATTTTTACCCAGATTTAACAGATCCAACCTATAAAGCAAACTTTGTAGTTTTTCATAGACGATTTAGCACTAATACAAAATCTAGTTGGGATAAAGTTCAACCTTTTAGGTTAATAGCTCATAATGGAGAGATAAATACAATTGAAGGAAATAGGTCAGCTGCAATCTCAAGGGAAAAAGCAGTAGGCCTTAAAATGGATGAATTAATTACAAGATCAGGTAGTAGTGACTCTGGTAATTTTAATGGAATGGTTGAAGCTCTAAAATATAGAAGCTCCATTCCTAATATATCAGAAATCCTATCAATAATGTTGCCTCCTGCAAGCACTTCAAGTTCAGAGTATTTTAAATTTTGGTCTAGAGCGATGGAACCTTGGGATGGTCCTGCTCTTATTTCATTTTGCGATGGAAAAAAGATTGGTGCCCGCTTAGATCGTAATGGATTTAGACCTTGTCGTTGGACTAAAACACAGAATAATTTTTATCTTGCTTCTGAAGCTGGTTGTTTTGAACTACAGCCAGAAAATATAGTTAAACAAGGAAGTTTGTATGCAGGGCGGAGTGTAAATATTCATGTTCATACAGGTGAAGTTAGCTTTTTAAACCCAGACAAAACAAAGTTTTATGAAGAGGCGCAATTTGATGCAAGATTAGTCCCACTAAGTTATTTATCCCCTGAAAACAAACATGTTAATCATTTAGATAAAAAATCATTATTTTATTATACTAAGGAAGATCTAACAAAAGAACTTTACCCTATGATTATCCAAGGTCAAGAAGCTATTGGCTCTATGGGTGATACTGCAAGACTTCCTGCTATGAGTAGTATTCATAGATCGATTTATGATTATTTTTATCAAAACTTTGCTCAAGTTACTAACCCTCCACTTGATTATATACGTGAGAAGATGGTTACAGAATTAAAAGTTTACCTTGGTCGAAAGCCTAATATTTTTGAACCAAAAGAATTAATTCCACCTCCACATGCCATCGAATTAGAAAGTCCTATTATTTCCTTGGGACAAATGGAATATATACACAAGTTAAATAGAACTAAAATTAATGTAAAAGTTAAAAGTTTTGACATCCTTTTTAAAAGAGGTTCTTCTGAATCAGACTTTAAAGATGCTATTCAAAGAGTTGTTAACAAAGTAGTTGTCGAAGTTAAATCCGGACTTAATGTAATTATTCTTTCTGATAGAAATGCTAGTTTTAATAATCCGGCTATACAGAGTATTCTTGTTATGCGTGCTGTTCAACTAGAACTTAATCGACTTGGAGTAAGATTAAGAGTCTCACTTATTGTTGATTCAGCTGAAATAAGAAACTCTCATCAAATTGCAGTTCTAATCGGTTTTGGGGCAAGTGCGGTTTGCCCATATCTTGCTTTAGAGATCGCTCGTAATGAAGACATTCCTAGTGTTTCTGATATTTTTCCTGATGACAGAGAAAAAAGACTTATTAGTGCTTTTAATAAAGGTCTTCTAAGAATTATGGCCAAAAGAGGTATCTCTGTTATTAGAAGTTATCAAGGTGCTGAACTATTTACTATTATAGGTCTAGGCCAAGACATGATAGACGTTTTCTTTAATAAACATAAGTCAATTATTGGAGGATTGAACTTTCAAAACTTAATTGATGAAATACACTCGCGTACTGAAGAAACAAAAGATGGACTAATACCAAACAACTTTCTATATAAAGAACATGCTACTGAGAAAAAAGGCGAACGCCACTCGATATCAAGTAAAAGAAGTCGATCTATGCATCTTCTTTTAAAAGAAGAGTATGGATCAAAGGAAGCTAAAACTTTATTTAGTCAATTTACTGAAGAATTTAAAGAGCCTATTCATATAAGAAATTTATTAGCTTATAAAAAAGGTACTATTAATTTAGACTCTGTTTGTTCTGTCGAAGAGATTCTTAAAACCTTTGGTTGTGGCGCTATGAGTTTCGGGGCCATAAGTGCAGAATCTCAAAGAGATCTTATTATTGCCTTTGATAAAATTGGAGGTCGCTCCAATAGTGGTGAAGGTGGTGAAAATCCTTACTATTTCACAGATGGAATTAGCGCAAGTGTTAAGCAGATTGCTTCAGGTCGCTTTGGAGTAGATGCTGAATACTTAGTTATCGGAAATGAAGTTCAGATTAAAATTGCTCAAGGGGCCAAACCTGGTGAAGGTGGTCAACTTATGGGGATAAAAGTTAATGCTGATATAGCAAGGGCTAGACATTCAAATATTGGTGTAAATTTAATATCGCCTCCACCTCAACATGATATTTATAGTATTGAGGACCTAAAGCAACTAATTTATGAAATCAAACAACTAGACCAAAACTTGAAAGTAAGTGTAAAGCTGGTTGCTGGTCATAATATAGGTAATATTGCAGTAGGTGTTGTGAAGGCCGGCGCTGACATAATTCAAATCTCAGGTGGAGATGGTGGAACAGGGGCTGCAAGTCTCATGTCGATGAAGCATGCTGGACTTCCATGGGAAATCGGACTTTCAAAGGTTCATCGTCAACTTAGTGCAAATGATCTAAGAGAAAATGTTCTTTTAAGAGTTGATGGTGGATTACAAAATGGACGCGATATTATCATGGGTGCGATACTAGGAGCTGAAGAATTCGATTTTGGAAAAATGGTTCTTATAGCAGAGGGCTGTATCATGGCACGTGTTTGTGAGAAGAATACATGTCCGGCAGGAATAGCAACTCATGATCCAAAATTCAAGAAAAGATACACTGGTACACCGGAAGCTGTTATTAAATACTTAAAATACTTAGCAACTGATGTAAAACAACATCTTGTAAGCCTTGGACAAAAGGACTTAGAAAGTATTGTGGGAAAAACAGAACTCTTAGAGATAAATTCAAAGTACATAGATGTCCTTGAAAAATATAACTTACATTTAGATCATTTTTTACAAAGTTCTTTAAACATTACATATAATAAAAGTACAAAATCAAAAGAAACGAATAGATTAAATGATTTGATACTTTCTGATTACAATAATAAAAAGATCGCTAAGATTTATGCTATTAAATCAACAGATAAAGCCATCCCTGCAAGTTTAACTGGTAGTATTGCTTTAAAAGTTAACAAGGCCAGGCTTAACTCAGAAGACAAAACTCAAAGACCAAGTCTTGATCAATCTATAGATTTAAACTTTATAGGAAGTGCAGGACAAGGTTTTGCGATCTTCAATACTCAAGAGACGAATATTAAGCTTGAAGGTGAGGCCAATGATTCAGTAGCAAAAGGAATGAGTGGTGGAAACGTCACAATCATCCCTCACCAAAAATCTAAACTTGATTCTAACTCAAATGTTTTAATCGGAAATACTGCGCTTTATGGTGCTACAGGTGGAACTTTTTATTTAAATGGTCTTAGTGGTGATCGTTTTGCGGTTAGAAACTCTGGAGCCCTGGCCATAACTAAGGGTGTAGGACTGCATGCCTGTGAATACATGACAGGTGGAACAGTGATCATTTTAGGTACTGCTCTTGAAAATATTGGCGCTGGAATGACTGGTGGAACACTGTATACCAACAACGATAATATTGAGAATATTAATACTGATTTTTTAAAGCGAACACCAATTTCAATTTCCGACAAAGATGATCTTACTATTAAGCTTATGGATTATTTTAATAAGATAGGTGAAAAGAAAAGCACTGAAGAGATAAAGCAGATTATTTTTGATTTAAATAAGTTTGTACCACTTAAATAAATTTTTCTTCAATTAGTTTTTTTTCTAAATATGGATTAATACTCCATTGACTCTTAAAATCGTTATATTTAGATAATATATCCTGACGTTGTTTTTCACTACGATCTGATTTTACACATCTTAACATAATATTTTTTGCCGTATGTTCTAAAGAGATAAACTCCATACTTTGAACTTTAAAACCGCAAACTTCTAAAAGTTGTGAACGCATTGTATCCGTAACTAAAGAGCACATCCTATCTTTAAAAATTCCATGCTTTAACATAATCGCTGACTCAGAGTTTTCTAATTGCTTGTTAAGTTCGTGTTGGCAACAGGGCACAAACATCATTTTTGATGCTTTATTTCTTAAAGAAAAAAGTATGGCATCATCAGTAGCAGTGTCACAGGCATGAAGAGTTACAACAAAATCGACAGCTTCATCAGTTTTAAAATCATGGATGAAACCATGGGCAAAATGAAGTCCTTCAAAATTAACTTTTTGTGCGACTTCATTACAGTGATCTATGACTTCTTGTTTCAAATCAATGCCAGTAATTTTGGCGTTGGTTTTTTTAATATTTACAAAATAGTGATAAAGAGCAAATGTTAAGTAAGACTTGCCACAGCCGAAGTCCACTGCATGAAAACTCTCCATGGATTCATTTTTATAAAGATCATCCACAAGTTCTAAGAAGCGGTTAATTTGTCTAAATTTTTTATAATAATTAGGTTTAACTCGTCCTTTATTGTCCATAACTCCGATCTCTGTAAGAAAAGCGCATGGCACTCCATCTGGAATAAGATATTTCTTTTCTTTGTTATGTTTTGGTGGTGAATTTTTTGTATCAATCTTTTTGGTAATAATTTTTGCTTTTAATTTCTTATTTAAAAGGATTTGGATATCAGAGTCTAAATTCTTAATATGAACTTGTTTAAAATCTCTCAATGCATTAACTAGTTCATCCTTAATAAAGACGTCTTTTTTTAATGTTTTAATATCATTATGCTTCTGTAGACGAAACTCTACTTTAATTTCTTTTTCATCTTTTACAGGCATTAGAATTATACTTCGTGTTTCAGAGGACTTCTCTCTTGGTGCTGAAAAGACGCATTTTTCCAATGTAAGGCCATTGATTGAATCTTGAATAACTTTTAAAGCGTTTTGCATAAATAATCCTGTAAACATTCTATATTGCACAAAATATGCTTTTACAATCAAACTCGATAAATGTTACCTACCTTTCATGGAAAATGATCAAAACGATTCCCAAGAAGAGTTAATCAATAGTGAGCAATTACAAGTATTTGATGTAATTGAAGAATACTGTGAAATATGTGGAGATATAACTCCACATCATATTGATAAACCTAGAAAGTTTAGCGAACAAGAGGAAGAATTTGATGCTGACACTATTTTTTGTGATCCCATATCAAATAAAGAATGTGTTCGATGTCGAGAAAATGAAGAGAACAAGTTAGACCTATTCATCCAATAAGGACCCTATGGAATTATACTTTATGAATTTTAAGCAAGTCCTTGTCGTTTTAACCTCAAAATACATGCGCCAAGATATTCTCGATATTGCAGCTGTTGAAGAGCTAGATGTAAATTTTAAGTTTGTAGATAGTTATCTTGAAGCAGCTAAACTTATCAATGCTCAAGTTCATGACCCCTACGACTATATTATTCTAAATACTTCGATTAAGAATAAAAAATCCAATGATTTTATGGAGTTCATTCAAGATACCGTAGACAAAGAACCAAGTTTTCTAATTGAATACACTAAAGATGGTGAATTAGTTGCGAATCAAACTAAGACTCAAGAATAGTATCTATTATCTTTTGACCAAACTTTTTTAAGCGCTTTGGACCTACTCCATAGATATTACTCATTTCCTCTAAGGTAGTCGGACGAAATTGAATAAGCTCATCTATGGTTTTATCCGGAAAAATCTTAAATGGTTTCGTTCTTCCAGCTTTAGCAAGCTTAGCTCTAAGTTCTCGCAGATTAGCATTTAATACTGGATCGGATCCATTATACTCCCGTGGAGGATAACTCTTTTTAACTCGTTTTTTCCTGACTTTTTTGGCCTTTTTAGGTTTAGCTTCCGCCTTTGGCGCAGTTACTTTAACCGTCTTTTGAAAGTCAGGTCTTAAAAAGATTTCCTGCTCTCCTCTTATAACTGGTAAGGCCTTACTGGTTAGTTCAAGTCTTGAAGTCCCATCCATTTTCATCTTAATCATTCCACCTGAGATAAGCTGACGATAAACAGATAGCCAAATTTCTTCCTTAACACCTATCCCCGCACCATACACTGGCAGCTTATAGATCGGAAGAGCACACGTCTGAACTC
>CAXGOD010000114.1:0-6806 GCA_964011245.1 uncultured Bacteriovoracaceae bacterium
TGAAAGCTCATTTCAGCATCATATATAAGATGTGAAACATCAGCTCTTTCTTTTATATCATTAACTTGTTTTGCTAAGAGTTTCATTTGCTCGTAGATTTGATCCATTTGTCGTTGAGTTTGCTCATGCATTGCATTCATTGCACGACCTTTAATCACTCCTTTTTCCGTAGGAACAACTGAGAAACCACCAACATTATGGGCATACTCTAAAAGCCCTGGGATATCTGTGGTCTTAAGCTTCATGACGTCAAGATCTATAGCTTCAACATCAATAGGTTTTTGTTTTTTATCTTTTTTAGCCATTATTAAAAGTGGTAGTTAGCACCAAGGTAAAGGTTAATATCTAAAGAGATTCCATCTCCAAAAAGAAAAGCTGCTCCTGAGTTTGCTAATACTGAGAAGTTTGTTCCTTCTATTTCATGATCTATCCCAGCCAAGGCAGAGGGACCAAATTTTGTTTTTTTCTTAGAAAGAATTCTTAGCCCATAACCATAGTTAAAGTCTAGCTCGTATGCTTGAAGCTTAAATTTATTCTTGATACTTGTTACGTATTGGGCATCAATATTTGTACCATCTCCTGAAAGAGAGCTTCCAACCGCACCTTCAATTCTTTTATCTCCACCTAATTCATAAAAGTAATGAAGTCCAATGGGGGAGCCAATTGAAGCTCCAAGTCCAAGTTGGTCACTGGCATGTAGATTTAGAGATAATAAAAAAAGTATTGAAACTAGTAACTTCAAAAGAATTCTCCTATTTAATAAATCTAAAACGAAGAATAAGAATTGACCAGTTTTCTATGAATATTAACTCATTTTAGACGCATTCCGCACTGCATCTTCCCGATGTTTCGTCTCTTTCTTAAGTTTACCTAGTTTATTTGAAACGACATTTCTCATATCAATTGGTATTGGCCAATTAGTATCAATATTCTCTACTGCTACTTTCCATTCTTTTGGTGAATTTAAAGTTCCAAGTTGTTTCCACATTGCTTCAATAATCTCTCTATAAGTTTCCTTTAATGCTGGAAATTGGCCCTTTAAGCGTAAGTATTTAGAATAAACTTTTACTAAAGCTAAATGTAGGGGATAAGACCTAGGTACCTTAATATCGAAAAGTTGTGCATCCTTTTCAATTGCACTTTCTAATACACGTCTTGGATTTTTCCACCACTTGTATAAAAAGGAGCTTCCTAGAACAGAAAGAATGAGCCCACCCATCATTTCATTTTCAGCAAAAAAGAATCCACTAAAAATGATTAAGATTATTCCATGTTTTTTACTTCTCATTATTCTTCCTTACTTCACAATTATTACGTTGTTACCGTGAAGATTTTTTTAAGTGTTTGCAGCTTGTTAAGATGATCTCTTTTTACTCTATTTCTTCTAAGTCCATTTATAGAGTCATCTGATCTTGTTTCATCTTGAAGAAGTGTTATCTCTGCATTAGTTCTATGAATTTGATCTTTTGCTTTCATGAATTGATAAAAGATCAGAGTATCTTCCCTTGGAAAGATCAATTTCTTTTTTCGTATTCTTGAGCTCTGCAATATTGTCCTCTAGTTCTAATAGTTGTTGGTCTAAGAAGTTAAGCTCTTCTTTGTTTTGCTCTAGTCTCTCAATTATCTTTAATGATAATTCATCTGTATTTTCTGTTACCGAGTCTTTAAGATCAAGTCCAAGAGATTCATTTTCATCCAATAGGGCTGATTGTTTATCTAGCATTTTAGAGTGCTGATAAATTAAATTTGTTAAAGATTCTTTTACTTTTTCTTGGTTGGTCTTGTATTCATCCATTGGATTTTTAAATAATTGAATAATTTTATTTATAAACTTCATAGGATTCTCCAGTTACATGTGAATTTTTGTTCTGCTTGTAGGAAGAACGAAATATAAAATAATATAAACTAGCGCTGTTGTTCCGAAAGAAGCTAGCGCTGAGACAATCGTAAGAACTCTTACTAAGGCAAGCTCCATTGAAGTTTGCTCGGCAATTCTTTTACAGACACCTAAAATCTTGTCTTCGTGATAATCCATAAGCTCATCTTCTCTTGGTAGGGCAAACCATAATACGATATAGGCCAGAATTCCTGTGCCAAATGCAAATACAGATAAGGCCCATATAATTCTCATAAGAGAGGGATCGATATTAAAGGATTCTCCTAGTCCTTCACAGACACCACCTAACCAGCCGTTAGATGATCTCTTCCATTTTTTATTATTACTTATTTCAATATATATAATCTCACTCCTGTTTATGTATGAATACATACTATCGAATACTAGTATGTATATCAATGATTTTTTATGCTTTCATGTGTGCGAAATACAATTTTTGTGTTATTATGAGTATTTAGGTATAAGACTTAGCAGAAAGGACAAGTAATATGAGTATGAAAAGAATCAGCTTGATGCTGCGTGAAGATCAATATAATAAAGTTACAGAGGCGGGTCTTAACTTATCGGGCCTAGTTCGTGATTTACTAGATGATTATCTAAGCGAACATAAAATAATACTTAGTGTAACAGAAGAGACAAAAAGCCTTTATGACTTGATTGTTTCTAACACCGGTAGCACCGATGAAGATGTCGAAAAATATCTTAAGAATACTTTAAAGCTTTTATTGAAAGACCGCATCAAGGCCATGCAGGAATTAGAAAGCCGTGTTTTCGAGGATTAGCTATGCTATAATTTTGTGATGTTAAAGCGGAGTTTTAGTTGAAAGAGTTTTTAAATAAAAAAATATTAATTGTTGATGATGTACCTATGAGCTTGGCTTTTCTGAATAAGGAATTAGTGAAGCTTGGGTTTAATAATATTGTCCAGTTTAGTGATAGTGTTGAAGCATGGGAAGCATTTGCTGAAGCACAACTTTCCGATAATCCATTTGATTTAGTGATGACAGATTTAAATATGCCAGGGCTTGATGGAATGGAGTTTGTTGCGCAAATTAAAAAAGATGAAATGTCTAAAGAGACCAAAATTATTATCGTTAGTGCTGATCACGATCCACTTGTCATAGATGAAGCTATGGAGATTGGTGTTGAAGAGTACTTAACCAAGCCAATTAATGCAGAGGAACTTAAGGATAAGCTAGAATTTGTTTTTAAAGGATTTCCATTTGAAATTACTGATTAGTCTTATATTTGTTTTTACTACACTTACTACTTTTGCAAGCGATGACATCGCCACAAGCTCTAGTCCAGGTAAAACGGATTGGGGAGCAATGCTGACTTATTCTCCATATGATCTGTGGCTTCCTGGTAAATTTGGTTTAACTGCTGTTAAATTTGATGAGTCTAGAAGTTATGAACTTGCATACCAGACAGCTGCTTATAGTTTTGATTTTATAATTGATGGTCTCGGTAAAATTTCAGATCAAAGAGTTCATCTAACCACTCGAGGTCATACTTGGGATGGAAGTTTCAATTTCCAATATGGTTTATTTATTAGTTCAACAAGCATAACTCTTGGAAAAACTTATTTAGGTGCAGGGGTTACTTCGGATGTTATCTCTGTCACAAATCTTGGAGCGATGTGGGGCTTTGGTAATAAGTGGGCATGGAATAATGGTATCCAGTTTGGTATGGATTATTTCAGAATATTCTATCCGTTAACAACTTTAAAAAAAGAAAGTGACTTCCTAGATGAGAGTGCAGATCAAGATGATATAGACGATGTAGATAAATTAGTAGACGGTATATCTAAACTTCCTCAGCTTACACTTCTTCATTTTGAAATCGGTTATAGATTTTGAAGAGACTTTTCAATTTCAATAACTTTTTCAAGAGATTGATGATGAAACTTAATTGCACAATCAGAAAATTCTATTTCTAATTCAGGATTTAATTCCTTGCTAAGACCTTTTGTTTCAAAATTACAGTTGGGATATAAGCTTTGTATTTTCTCAAAAGAGGCATCAATAACAATTTCTATATGCTCAAACCCTTCTTCGGTTATTTTGCCGCTCTTAGGGGCAGGAACTTCAACCAACGGGATTAAATAGTTCTTATATGCAATTGGTTTGTACAGCTTATAAGTAGCAATAGGGCGCCCATTTACCTCTCCTTCAATCAATAATTCCCCAAGAGTTGAAAAATAATTTTTTGAAACTTCATAGTTCTCTAAGGATGAAGTTCTATAGCATACATGGTCTATTTCCCAGTCATGAAGGTCTATCTTGGCATTTTTGATTTCGTGGAAAACCTTGTCTAGAAATGGCTGAACCTGATTAATCACTTGAATACCGCCAAAAGTTGATTTAATTCTTTGCTATTTTTTTTAATAGAGTTAATCATTGTATGCTCCTTATCAGATTCTGTTCCAATGCCAAAGTCAATAATATCTAGCTTAACCTTACCTTCCGAGTCCCACTCATTTGCTACTTCATTAAAATGTGGAATTCAAATCCCCTCTTAGAGCGGGGAATATTAACACTAGTTTTTAAAAGGTGTCTATTTTTGGCAGAAGGAGGCTTTTTATTTAAAAATAGCAGTTTGAGCTAGAGTTAGCATGTGACTCTTAGTGTTGTGAATATAAGTAAGAAGTGAATTACAAGCTAAGTACTTAAGCAACATCATAAAAACTTAGATTTTAATAACGCAATTTAAATTACTTAAAAGTTTGTCTAGGAAACGATATATCTCTGAATAAATACGAGTACCTTTATTGAGCAATGAAAGTACTATGTGTATCTAGGAGAAAGATATGTTGAATAAATTATTTTATCCATTTTTACTTTTTGGAAGCTTGTTAACTCCTTACTTTGGGTTTTATACTTTTGAAAATAAGGCCAATGTTTCCCTTGGTGGCTATATTGCTTTTTTAATTGTTATTGTAATTTTGGAAAGAACGATTCCATATAAGCAAGAATGGAATAAAGATGATAAACATGACACTTGGCATGATTTGTTTTGGAGCTTCTTTGGAGCATTGATTCCTATCAAAATTATTCAAGCAGGATTTGCAATACTTCTTGCAAGTATTGCAGCTTATCTTTCACAAAAATTTAACTCAGGAGTTTGGCCTAGTCATTGGCCATTAGCATTTCAAGTTATTCTATGCTTTGTAATTGCTGAGTTTTTTGGATACTGGGCGCATCGTTTTCGTCATGAAATACCAATCCTTTGGCGTTTTCATGCTCTTCATCATAGTCCACGTCGTTTATACTTTTTAAATACATCTAGATTTCACCCTGTCGATATTGCGGTTGGACAAATTTTTATTTTTCCATTTATGGTAATTATGAGTGTTCCAGCTGATGTTATCTTTTGGAATACAATACTTTTTCAAAATATTGGTTTACTCTCTCACTGTAATATTCAATTTGATAATTTTTGGATATTTAGGATCTTATTTAACACGGATGAGCATCATAGATGGCATCACTCCAAAGTCGTTAAGGAATCAAATTCTAATTATGCTCCAAGTTTTATTTTATGTGATGTCATATTTGGTACATTTCATACAACTCAAGATCACTCGTCTCCTGCTGTTCTTGGAGTAAGTCCAGAATATCCAGAAAACATTGTCGATCAGTTAACTGAACCATTTAAAAATGAAAAATGGAAAGATACTTTTAAAGATTAAGATCTAATATTGCAAACCCTGTGTCCTTGAAACTTCCAAGGTAGAGTTTTCCATTATGTTCTTGGGCACTAGAGATATTAGTAATTTGTTTCGCTTCATCATCAAAAATAACTGATAGAATCTTACCTTCGTTTGAAATTTTCATCACTTTTGCAATGTTTGTTGGCTTTGGACGAATAAGCTCTGGTATTCGGGCAACTATTTTCCTAACAAGAGGAGAGTTTGAAAACTTATCTAGTATTGGAGATCTTTTATTCACAAAGGCCACCCAGAAGTTACCATCATTTGCTCTTGATATTCCATCAGGGATTCCATCAAGTCCATCAATAAATATTTCAGATGTTCCTGCTTTTTCTCCAGAAATCCAATATCTAATGACTCTATAACGTGAACTCTCATTGATAAGAACAAAGCTTTGATCCTCTGAAATGGCAACTCCATTGGCAAAATGAAGATCCTTTAGAAGCACTTTTATTTCTTTGGTCTTCGGATCATATACGAGAAAGCGTCCATTAGCTCCACTTTCTAAAAAACAATTTATCGCCTTATTTGTTCCATACTTAAAAGAAGCATCAGTAAAATAAATTTTACCATCAAGAGCAATATCAAGATCATCAGTTAATTTATAAGGTTTACCTTCAGCCGTTGTTGAAAGTACTATTACTTTTCCTTCTTGATTAATTGAGAGTAGACCTTTAATTGCATCGGCAACAATTAGATTTGAGTTAGAATCAAAATGCATTCCAAGGGGGCGTCCATTTGTATTGGCCCAAAGCTTTTGGGTTTTGCCATCTGGGCTTACTTTTAAAATCTCACCGTGTTTTAGACCGGCATAGATATTACCTTGAGAATCAACATCAATGTCTTCAGGCCCAAGACCTATGCTTAAAGGAATTCTTGTCGATTGGGATAGGATATTTAACTTTGAGTATTTATAATCAACTTTTCTTGGAGGTGTTGATTTCCAGGCAACGGGTTCTATCTCAACTGGCCATATTAGAAAGTAAGCAATAAAGATAACAAATAAAATAAGAACTTTTTTCATTCAGTTATTATTCGAAATAACTCTCAATAAGGCCATCAATTATTGACTCAAAACCATCATGAGATTTGATAAGCTCATAGTTCACTTCTAAGGCCATATCTGTATCAGCATAATCAAGAATTTCTTCGCGCCATCCTTCTTCAATGCCTAAAATAACAGCGTCTGGGTGGTTA
>CAXGOD010000115.1:0-6787 GCA_964011245.1 uncultured Bacteriovoracaceae bacterium
AAACTTAGAGTATGACAATCCCTTTTGGCAGTCTGTACTTCCAACGATGCCTGGGGCAGAGCTCTATATCAGTGGGAAAACATCAATGTCAGAAGGTCGCTATAATAAAAGAGGTGAAGAAACTAAAGGTCTTGCCAGTAGTTTTGACCACTTTATATTTGATCCAAAGAACACAGATGAATGTGTGGATAAGTATGGAAGGGTGAATGCAGAGGTTGTAAACTTTTATGGTGGCGTTACGGGAAGATACGTAAAGAAGCTCTATAAAGTTAGAAACGAAAAAAAGTATGCTGGAAAGTACACTAAAAACAAAAAGAAGTACTCTACTTTAGTTAAAAGGTTTGTAACTCCTTATAAGAATGGAGACAAAGTTTTTGAAACAATTGGCAAAAAGAAACTAAAAGTCGGGTCAAAAACAGTTAATGTAACCGGAATTATTAAAGACGAAACTAAGACATCGATGTATATTGATTCTTTTTTCGAAAGAGTATTAGATTCACAATTATACGATAAGTCTTACTACTCTTACTTCAAACAGCTTATCAGTGATCATATGCCAATCGTAATGGAATGTGCGACGGACCAATAAAATCAAGCACTTAGTAATATAAACTTCCTTTACACCCCTAGTATTTATTTCAAATTGCCTCTTCATTTTTGTAAAACCAGATAAAGTTTATTGAACTGTTTTATTTTTCTGGAGAAAATAGACGCTTTCTAATCTTAGCCTCAATGCTTTTAATGTCTTTTAACTCAATGGCCGATTGTAGCCGCTACTATATTATCTATATAGAGAATCAAACCGATGGTGATATCTATTTTGAATATAAAGAAAAAGAATACGCGATCAAGATGGATCACCTTAAATATGTTCAGAAACAAGACCTACAAAACATAATCGCAGATTCAAGAACACCTGTTGATGTATTTACTTTAACTCACGGTGATCAAAGTGGTGAGATTGAAGTTGTTAAAGAAGTAAATAAGTATGAATCCATGACAGCTGAAGATGCATTAATGAAAGATATTCCAACTTCACTTCGTCCACGTTTAGGAATCTTTCACAATGCTGCTTGTTACGGACTAAGTACTAACCTTATGGCCACAAGAGCTGGCTTTGCTGCAAGTGTTGGGTCTGATGATGAAACTCTTGGCCCTCTAGTTCTTAGAGAGTTTTTAAGAAACTACTTAAATGGTTTAACTCTTAAAGAGACTACTGAAGAAATTCTTCATACTTGTGTAAATAATGAAGAATGGAGACAAACAATTAAAATTGCTTTAGATGAAGATGATTATAAAAAATATTGTAGCGAAGCTATTGTTGCCATCGTTGGAAACCCAGATATCACAGTTAATGATAATGTACCTGCGCTGATAAGTTTAAAGAAAGAGCACCACGAGAAGATGAAAGATTTTGGAACAAAGATGGAAGGAAACTACTGAGATGACCTTTTCGATGATAATAACAAAACTTCTCAATTAAATAACACTTCAAGTGTTTTTTATAAACCTACAATTCCTTTTAGAAAAAACTTATTAAGTGTAAATAATATTAATTATACTTATCAAAATGGATCAATACCTAACCATCAAGTTGATATTAATTTAAAGAACTTTAGAGTTTTTAATTATGTCTCAGTTGATAATATTAACTTTAGCAACAAAGGAATGATTGGTGGTCAGATAACAGGATTTAGTGATGGATCACTTCAAGCCGGTGTGATAAGAAGAGACTATTCAAAAGGTATTTTATTTCAAGTAAATATCATAAGTCTAAAGAAGACATTCTTTGTGACTGGCGGGGATAATGGGAAAGGCTTTACTTGGCAATATGTTCTAAGTGGAAAATCAAACTTAGGATATTTAATGCTTAAAGATAAAAACGGTGGCAAAAGGCACTTCGCTCATATAGGAGCAACCTTAGATAGTGAACTTAACCTTAAATATAAAAAACTATCTCTAGAAACAAATACCGGTTATGATTTTATGCTAGTTCACCCATTAAGCAGTCCTTTTTACTCTAAAGGAAAACTAGAGTATAACTTCAACAAGTCTGAATCAAGTGTTGGTAGCTATGCTGATTTTAATTCGGTGACAGGTTTCAATGCGGGAGTAACAGCGACAATTGATTTGGATATATTAAAAAGAAAGAAAAAGAAATCAAGAAAAAGAAGATAGTTAGAATCGAATGAGTTTTATATGGCCCCTCTTTCGAGGGGCTTTTTATTAATATTTTAAAGTATCTCTAATAGCTGCCTCAACCTTCGCTGCATTAGGAAGTGTTTCAGCTTCTAAAATTCTATTGAATCCAACAGGTGTAAAAGTTGAACCTACTCTCTTAACAGGTGCATCTAGCTGCTCAAAACATAACTCATTAATCTGAGCAACGATCTCTCCACCAAATCCACCAAAGACTTTATCTTCATGAACAACTAATGCACGATTAGTTTTTGTAACCGACTCTACAATTGCATCTGTATCTAAAGGAAGAAGAGATCTAAGATCCACAACTTCAATATCAAATCCTTCTTCAGCAAGTATTTCTGCTGCTTTTAAACAATGATGAACTGTATTTCCATATGTAAAAATAGAGAGGTCTTTCCCTTCTCTTCTTGTTCTAGCTTTTCCAAAAGGAACTTCAAAGTCATCAGGAACAACTGTCATAGCTTCTTTTGAGTTATATAGAGCTTTAGGTTCTAAGAACATCGTTGGCCCTTCACTTCTCATACAAGTTCGCAGTAAACCTGCAGCATCATCTGCAAAGGCAGGAACAACAACTCGCATTCCAGGGAATGTTGTTAAACAGGCTTCAATATTTTGTGAGTGATATAAACCACCACCGATATAACCACCAGAAGCTAATCTAATAGTTATATTTGGAGAGAAAGCTCCATTACTTCTCCAATAATCATGAGAAGTTTCTACAAATTGCTCCATGGCCGGCCAAAAGTAATCAGCAAACTCAGCACCTTCAACAACAATTCTTATATCTTTATCAAAACGGCTCATCCCATTTGCCGTTCCTAAAATATAATCTTCAGCAATAGGGCCATTAAAAACTCTTTCAATCCCAAACTCTTGTTGCATTCCCTTAGAGACATTGAAGATCCCACCTTTTTCTTTGTTGGCCATATCTTGCCCCCAAATAAAAGTTTTTTCATTATGTCTAAACTCTGCTTTTAGAGTTTCATTAAGTGCCGTGATAAATTTGATTTCTTCACCTGACTCGTTATGAACACCTGCCCCATATTTCGTTGCTGGGTATTCAGGCGGAAGAACGAAGTCCCAAATAGATTCCGCAGTTGGATGAGGAGCTTTAACTCCAGCTTTATGTGCTGTCATTAATTCAGCTTTACATTCAGCATCCATTTTCTCTAAGTCTTTTTTAGTAAAGATCTTTTCATCTAATAAAGTCTTAATATATTTAGGTAGAGGATCTTGAGCAACGGCTTCTGCAATCTCTTTGTCATCTCTATACCATTCATGCTTATCTGAGTTAGAGTGATTGCCCATTCTTACACAGTGAGCATGAACAATAACAACTTCTTCCTTTTCTAAAACGTGTTTTTTAGCGGCAAGCATAGCATTCATTGAATCAAAAACATCTTTTCCATCGCAATGAATAATCTTTAAGTTTTTAAATCCTGAAAAATTATCAGCTGCAAATTCATTTGCGGTTTGGTCACGTTTGGGAACTGAAATACCATAACCATTATCTTGAAAAACAAAAATAACTGGTAGACGTTCATTAGTTGCACCATTGATTGCTTCATAACAGTAACCTTCAGATGTTGAAGACTCACCTTGAGAAGAAATAGCAACTCCTTTGTGTCCAAAGCGCTTCATACCACGAGCGAATCCAACAGCATGTAGGGTGTGGTTACCCGTACAACTTGAAACGTTATGTATATTCCACTCTGGCTTTGCAAAGTGATTGGACATATGACGTCCACCACTAGCTAGATCATCGGCTTTTGATAAACCATTTAATATAATCTCAGTGGCACTTACTCCAGCAGATAATGCTGTTTGCATATCTCTGTAGTAAGGAAACATATGATCTGCTTCTTTATCAAAAATCTGCCCTATGGCCAATTGAATGGCATCATGTCCTGCATATGGAGCATGGTAAGACCAACCTAGGGCCTGCTTTAAATAATTCGGAGCTCTTTCATCAAGCATTCTCCCAAGTCTAAGTAAGCGATACCATTTTTCTAAATCAGATTTTTTTGTTTTCTTTATGTCATGAACCTTAGCGACTTTCATCTATATACTCCAAGAAGGTTTAAAAATTTCGTAAACTGTTTAATAACAAAGAGTTCTTCCTTTGTAAAAACAGCAATTTATAACATTTGTTAATTTATCGGATGTCTAACATTTAAAACTTAATAAAAACTTATTGATAAATGACCCATAGTCATTTATCATTTAGTGACTAGAGGTCATTAGGAGATTTTTATGGAAAAACAAAGAGCAAGAAGCCAGCAAGAAAAGGAGTTTAGAGCGATTGGTATTATAGATAGTGCCAAAAAACTTTATCTAGAAAGCCCTACTCAGCTACCAGAAGTTGCAAAGATAATTAACCAAGCTGGAATGGCCAAAGGTTCTTTTTATAATTATTTCACTTCTAAGGAAGAAATATTCTTAGAAATTCTAAAAAGAGAATACAAAAGCTGGTTTTATAATTTTGGCGCTCAGCATCTAAGTGTGAAAGATCACTGGGAAATGTTTAAACCGCTAATCTCTAGCGAGATTTTTTTAAAGTTATGCATTCATGGTCAGATCAAAAACTCTGAAGGTATATCGATTGAAAAAAGATTTGAATTCCAAAGTTTTTTAGACTCTCATATTGAAATTCTTTCAGAAAAATTATCTCGTGACTTTAAGATGAAAAAGAGTGTGCTTAAGCAAAATATTCAACAATCTCTTTCTTTGATAGTTGGGCACCAACTCTACACTAAAGAATCAGAATTTATCTCAAGTGTTCGAGTTGGATTAAAAAAGATCTGGGAAAATTAGAAGTAAAGCCTAATACCAGTTGCAGTCCCCTTGATCTGTTGTTCAGTCAGCGCCTGTGAGTTCATATTCTTAAACTTTAAGTTTTCTTCAAATTGATAAGCAAAAATCCTTAAAAAAGATATATCAATGAATGCCCCCCACTGGGACCTTTGAGATCTTAGCTCAGTTGACTCATCTTCATTTAAGTCTCTTTCATAGTAGCGAAACCTTCCATCAAACCCGAAAAACGATACTAAATAAAGACTAATATCACCGCCATAAAAATTTTGCTGAAAATCTTCACTAGAGTTCCCATTTAACTGGCGGATTCCATAGGTAAAAGTTAAATTTGTCGATTGTTGCGATGAACCAATAACTCTTAAGTTTATTGCAGCTTCTTTTTGTGTATAGATCTCATCATAACTTTCTTGGCGTCCAGTTAAACCTATAAGTCCGTAATACATCCCAAACTCACCTGTTCCGCCGGCTTTTTCTTCATTTTCATTATTAGCTGTATCAACATCAAAGGTACTTTTTGCGTAGTCTATATAAAACTCTTTTAATACGTAATCTTCATCGATATTCATTGCAAGCCACTGGTCTTGCAACGCCATCTTCTCTTGCTGATAGAACCAACTTGATAAACTCCACCTTTTAAACTTCTTTTTTTCAAGTTTTCTGTCGACATACTCCCAAACTGTTTTATCTTTGGCCTGTACCGCTTGAATGGATAGGGTTAACAAAAGGAGGGCAAGTATTTTACTCATGTATTTCTCTCCATAGAAATAATTTTTATAAATTATATCATAAAATTAAATTGAGTTATGACACTACTTGTCTGTGAAATAATGACATATTTAATAAAAAAACTATCAATTTAATTCCCAAAATGGTCGATAAAGAGTAATAAAATTAGAGATTTACAAACTCATGGAGGTAACCCATGGCCAATAAAACTAATGGTCAAAAATACTTGGAAGATCCAAGAATAGTTGAAGCGAAAAAACTAATTAAAGAAGCTCTTAACGATCATGCAAAAGACATCAAAGGCGTTAAGCCAGCTGAATCAGAACTAAAAGAGTCTTATCAAAGTCTGATGGAAAAATTCAGTAAAGATCGTGGTGGAAAGCTTTTTTATGACTATATCGGAAGCGGAATTGGAAATGGGGCTCTAGTTGAACTAGCTGATGGTTCTGTTAAATATGACTTTATCACAGGAATTGGTGTTCACTACTTTGGTCATTCACACCCTGGTGTTGTTGGTGCTCAAATTGAAGGAGCTGTAACAAACACGACCATGAGTGGAAATCTTCAGCAAAATATCGACTCTCCGAAACTATATGATTTAATCCTAGAGCAAGCTAATAAATATGATGGTGGGTTTGATCATATGTTTATGACTTCATCAGGAGTTATGGCCGCAGAGAATGCTTTAAAAATGATCTTTCAAAAGAAGAATCCTGCTCATAGAGTAATTGCTTTTGAAAAATGCTTTATGGGAAGAACCTTAGCAGTATCAAATATTACAGATAAGCACGTGTATAGAGATGGACTACCGCAAACTTTAAGTGTTGATTATATTCCATTTTACGATGCAAATAATCACCAGGGTTCTATTGACTGTACAGTTGCAATGCTTAGAAAGTATTTCGCTCGTCATAAAGGTGAATATGCAGCACTTGCCATGGAACTAATCCAAGGAGAAGGTGGTTACTGGGTTGGACACGAAGATTTCTTTAAAGCAATTATCGAAGAGTGTAAGAAAGAAAATGTTTCAATTATTGTTGAT
>CAXGOD010000116.1:0-6751 GCA_964011245.1 uncultured Bacteriovoracaceae bacterium
CTTAATATAGGCCTTAATCAGCTCAACACCTTCAGTGTGTATTAAACCTCGTCCAATTTCAGGCATCATGCTTCCCGGATCATTTGAATCCATTCTATGCACAAGTATACTTTTTTCAGGACTTCCTGGGTGAGTGATAAACTTAAGTTCTCCTGCTCCCCTTCCAGCAGCAACAGGTGGCTTACAATCACCATATTCAATTGAGTTCTCATCTCTTTCAAACTCTAAGAATAGTCCGGACGTTTTAGCACGTCCTCTTGGGGAGTGGCAGTGAGCACAGTTTGCATGTAAGTATGACTTCGCTCGAGATGTAATACTCTGTGATACATCGTTATAATCAGGAGACTTAGGGGCCTTATTAACAAGATGAAGACCTGTTAAAACTCTTAGCTCACGAAGATACTCTAATTGATTTCGCTCAACTCCATCTGCATAGAGATGATCAGAGTTTAATACTTTTGCTTGCGGTCCAATCGGCATAAGCTTCCCAGCAATTCCATGACAAGAAAAACATTGATTTTGAGAAGGCACTGTATAGGTAAAGCTTGTTTCTTTTCCGTTTCGAAGAAAGCTAATTGGCAACTGCTTCCCTGTCCTTGATAAAAAAGCATCTTTCTTCTCATTATCCCATACATAGGCCAATGCTTTCCAACCACTTTTTCTCTTAATAAGAACTCTCGTTTCTACTGGAGTAATTACTTCTTTTTTAGAGAAGTCTTTTGGATAGCTAAAAGTTTTTGTGATGACTGTTCCCTCAGGAAAAGTAAAAGTCCTATCAGCATTATAATCCATTGATTCACCCTTAGGCATAATAATGAATCTGTCCTTCAAAGCGTAGTCAGTAAACAAAGGAGCCGACAATGAATAAGGATGGGCATTTGCCCCAACAGGATTTATTCTGGAATTCGATTTATCTTTAAAAAGATTGTAGTCACTTAATTTATTACAATCAGCATCCAGTGCTTTCCAGTTAGTATCACTTGTAGAAGAAGAGCATAATTTTTTAATCTCAGCTTTTGTATATACTTTTTGATTATTTGATTTTGGAGCTGGTTTTGATAATACAATTTTGGCCAGTGGAGTATGCTTACAGTTATGTGGCTTCATACTTCTATCTTCTGGGCCACCAGGAACCATTCCAAATAAAGAACTCCTGCCGCTGCCAATGTTTAGATTAGAATAAGTAGAGTCCTTTTTATTTCCATCTGTATTGTTTTGAATACAAATTCTATCTTCTAATGCCGTTCTCCCTGTTGGAATACCTTCTTTAATTCCATCCCAAATAATATCAGGAACATCAAAGCTACTTAGGTAGTTCACTAAAAAATGCATTTCAGATTCAAATTTTTTAGTAAAAAATGGGGCATTATTCGTTATTATGTTGTCATGAATATAGATTTTATCTGGCTTGGGATCATAGAACTTATCTTTAATCACATACTCAGTAACAAGATAGTTAGCAAGAATGACTCCTGTAAAATGATTATTCTTAATTTCATTATTAAAGATCTCTACATCATCATTGGCAATAATCATAACCCCTGTTCCAGACGGAACATGGCCCACAATATTCCCAGGAGGCGCAAAGTTTCTTGTATTGTTATTATAGATTTTGTTATTAAAGACTCTAGTTTGCTTTCCACCTTTTACTTTTAAATTTGGAAGGTCAAATACTAAGATTCCAGCAGTATTTTCGTAAGTTTCATTTTCATAGACATCAGCAAAAGAAGAGTTCTCGATCTCAATTCCTGCAACATTCTGATAAACGAGATTTTTTCGAACAATAATATTATGTGATTGCCCTACATAAATTCCAGCGTCTGATGCTCCTATAACAGTACAATTTTCAATAAGAACATTACTTGTTTGAACAGGGTAGAATCCATAAGCTCCATTTTCCTCTCTAGGTCCATCAGTCCATTCAACACGAACATCTCTAAAAGTTACATGATCAGCTTTTTCAACTTTAATCCCATCTCCTTTTGTATCTTCAATTGCCAAGCTCTCAATAGTAAAGACATCTTCTGTTGCTAGAATTCCTTGAGCCCCAATCTTTTGATTTTTAAAACTCAAAATAGTTTTGTTCTGTCCTTGCCCTTTAATCGTGATGTGAGATTTATTAATAATGACTTCGTTATGAAAACTAAACTTACCTTCTGGAAGCTCAATTACTGAACCCTGAGGGGCTGTTGTTACAGCTTCTTGTAACTCATCCCATAGTTTGTCAGATGCTTTAAGCTTAATAGTTTCAGATGCATAAGCAGAGCTAGCTAACATTAGAATGATCAGTAATTTAATTCTCATATAATCTCCTAGTATTGCCCCATTATACAAAAGCAAAACGATATGAATATTCGCATACTTACGGGGATAACTATATAATATCCTTATCTTTTTTCTATTTTTGCGAATATTTATTCGCATTTAGAAAATTTAAATTGTAGAAGTATTTATGGCATTAAGAAAATCACCAAAACAAAGACGAAGCAAAGAGATGGTTAGCTCTATATTAAAGGGTGCTGCTATTTGTTTGAGTCATGAGAAGCAAACCTTTTCAACCATCAATATTTCAAAACAAACGGGGATTAGTGTTGGTTCTTTTTATCAGTACTATAAAAACAAAGAAGAAGTTCTAGTTGATTTAATTAACTCTTACAGTAAAGAGCAAAATGAACAAATCATAGGCCTTATTCAAGAACTTGCAGAGCACGACTTAACAACAGATGAGTACATAGAATCTATTTTAAGTTCTTTCTACGAATATATTTATCAAGACCTCTACCTAACTCATAATATAGAGAACAAGGCCAAAGAAGCTGGTATTTACTATATGCTTAGGGAGCTTGATGAAAAATTTATTCAAGAGCTGTATAAAGTTATAAAAATACAGCTGCCTCATATTGAATTGGTGGACATTCATATTCTTGTAAACTTAATTAAGAATTTAAATAATCCATTTACTAACAAAAATCTTAGTAAAGATAAGTATATTTATTACTCGAAAAAAATTGTGACTGCGATTATTGGGTAGGTCTGTTGACCTTACTCATTATAACACAGTTGCACTGCCCCGAGGCAGTAAGTATGCGTCATTTTTATTGGATTATTTAAAATTTGTTCACTTGTGTTCGCGAGCTTAACTTGGATCAATAGAGAGTTTACCTAGACTTGAGTTATTCAAATAGAAATCAAATAACTTCTCTATATCGCTAAGTTTGAAAGTCTTTGCTGGTAACGAAGTATTGTTCACTTTCATCATACTTAGTAATTCATTAGTTTGGTCAGTTTTAGGCTTTACAATAAAATGCTTGAAACCAATGTTGTATTTATCGCACAACTGCTCAATCTCATTTGCAGAGTAAGTAGGAACACTGACAACAGAGATTAACTGATTCTGATATCGCTTTATTACTTGCTTAGATAAATCTCCGCCAATAAGATCAATGATTCCAAATCTTTCTAAAGAGAACTCTTTTTTATTAAGCAAATCATCAATTGATATAGATACTGAATTGGGAAATGAATTTATAAATTCTTTACTTTTATCTCTTCGATAACTGTAAAAGGACTTCGATTTTTTTTTACTTAATACTTCGAGAAGTACAGCACCAACACTTCCAGTCGATCCAAGAACAAGTTGTGGGTTATCACTAGAAAGCTCATAAGCCTGAATAGCTGTTAGACCAGACAGACATGTATAAATCGCATGTTCGTCTAATACTTCTTCTGGGATTTGAACCAGCTCTTTGTTGCTACATAAGGTGTGACTAGCATACGCACCACCTTTCAAAGGAAACCCTATCATTCCACATACTCTGTCACCAACAATGAAGTTTTGTACATCACTCCCTATATCTTGAACTACTCCTACGATATCGAAACCTGGAGTCCATGGAAGTTTCTCTTTAACTTTTTGGCTTAGTAAGTTCCCTCCCTCAAAAATCTTGTAATCACAGGATTGAAGCCTATTAGTGTATTTTTGACTAAAACTTCTTCAGAACCCAAAAAAAATTCTTTTTGTGAGACAAAATCTAACTTTCTATTTTTTCCGACTTCGTTAAAAATAATTTTCATAACCTAATTATAGCTAATCTTGTTTGCCTTCGTTCATTTTGTTTTGAAATAACATGAAATAAATCATGGTTTTTTTCACACCTATTTAGTGCATTCAAAAAAGGTCTAGATTTAATCTGCATAATATCTTGAAAGCATAAGAACAATTTACTGTTGAGTTAACTTTTGGTGTATAGGAAATGAACTTTTTAACATCTTTTAGATATAGATAAAAAAACGGGCCCCTATTCAGGGGCCCTCATTAATCTTTTTAGGTCTAGTTGTTTATAAAAAATTGTGTGTTGCGTATGCTTGTGTGTTTTAAAACTCAAGAGTCTCTCAGGTTCTTGGGTTTGTTATAGGGCAGCTGTCTCACGGCTACCCTACCTCTTACATTAAGTTATTATCTCTTAATGTTAAGTACTTCTTGAAGCATCTGATCAGCCGTTGTGATCGTTTTTGTGTTTGCTTGGAAGTTTCTCTGAGCGTTCATCATTGAGATGAATTCATCAGCGATATCAACATTTGAAAGCTCGATAGACTTAGCTAAAACTTGTCCCCTACCATCTACTTGAGGTTTACCTAAAGCTGCTTGTCCTGACTTTCTAGTCTCTTTGAATAAGTTCTTACCCATTTTGAATAGACCTTCGTTATTTTCAAACTTGGCCACTGCTACTTGAGCAATATTTCTAGTTGCACCGTTATCATATGCAGCTGTTAGAACACCATCATCATTAAATGACATAGAAGTTAACGTTGCAGCTGATGCACCATCTTGAGTGTGTCTAGCGATTGAAGATTGAGAACCGTATTGAGTTATTGCATCTCTACCGTCTCCACCTTCAGCGATTGTCTCACCAAAGTTAAATTTAATTTTTTGTCCTGGTTGAGCACCATTATTAAAGTTAAATGAGTTTGATTGCTCAGTAACTTGTTGTAGCTCACCTTTTTGGTTGAATTGGATTGTACCTTTACCCATTTCAACCATCACACCTTCTTGACCACCTTGAGCATCAGCTCCGTCTACCATTGCGTGATATTCCCAGCTACCGTCAGCGATCTTATTCATATACATCGTAACAACTCTTTGAGAACCAACTCCATCAAATATAGTCATACTTGAATTGAAGTTCGAAGTTCCTTCAGGATCTTGTGGGTTAAATTGCTTAATAGAATCTCTTGAATCTAAGTTCATTGAAATCTTTAATTCACCAGTTGCTTTAGCTGGAATAGTTGTATTACCTAGCTTGATTGCACCTGTTTTAGTTGTAATTTCTCCAACTTCATTAGCTTGGAAACCATTTACTTTGTATCCATCACCGTTGATTAAGTGTCCTTCTTTATCAAAGTGAAAAGAACCATCTCTTGAGTATCCCATTCCCATTGGCCCTTCAATTACGAAGAATCCGTTACCATTAATGGCAAGATCGGTAATGTTCTCTGTTCTTTGGATGTTTCCTTGACTGTACTGTGCTGTAACGTGAGCTAGCTTTGTACCTGAACCAATTTGGTCACCACCATCAATCCCCTTAAGAGATTTTGATAGCATGTCCTGAAATTCTGCTCTTGATTTTTTGTAACCGAATGTTCCTGCGTTTGCGATGTTATCACCGATAACCGTCATGCTTGAACCAGCTGCTTTAAGACCTGATACACCCACATTAAAAGATGAAAGTAATCCCATTCTTGTCCCTCCTAGACCTGCGAGTTTAAGATGAGTGAAGTACTAAAGACTCCAAACTTAGGTTTCCGGAAAGGACCAACCTGTTTCTTAAACTCTTCTCAATTTTTTATACAAACACTGTTGAATCAATTTTAGTAAAAACATTTTCGTTCATACTACCTTTATCAACAGCGGTAACAACTTTATTCTTTGCAACATCTACAATATAAGCGGCGTTGTCTGTTACGACTAAAGAGTTCTTACCACCCTTTTCGCTTAATTTCGTCATTGCTTCTTTTACTTTGGTGTATTCATCACCAGTAAAATCAATTTGTCTCTCTTGTAATCTTTTAGCAGCGTGTGTACTTAAATTAATGCCACCATGAAGAGGTTTTTGCTCTCCAATTTGTGAGTCTAATAAATCCTTAAACTCACTTACTTGTTTTCCATCTTTTGGCAGACGATTAGAGACATCGACCTTTTTGTGGTCAGGCGTCTTTGTTACATTAGGAATAAGAATGTTATTAATGTTCTTACTCAATTTCTAATCCTCATCATATACACTAGTTAAATTATCGTTATCATATCCACTAGTATCTTGTTGTCCACCATAGACTTTCATTCCGGCGCTTTGTTGAGCCTTGTTTAAGTTTACTTTAGTTCTTGCATCTTGCGCAACAGGCAAATTTGCCGCAGCATTTCTTACCTGGTTATTTCTTGCCGGAGCTGACTGAACGTTTGAAATCGCCTGTGCTAACTGCTTTTGCTGTCCAGCTAATTTCCCTTGTTTCGCCAATTTTCCCTGACCAGGTATATGAAAGCTTGAAACGTCACGAAGATAAACTTTTTTACCATCGACTCTTAATACCGCTTCACCATTTTCCATGATTACAGATTCAACTGTACCTTTGACTTGTGTCTTAACTTCGATTGGTTCTGCATTTCTATCCCAAGCATATACTTGTGTTCTGTATTGCCCTTTTTGTGCAGTTTGACCATCTAGCATTCTTGCATCCCAAGTAAGTGACTGACTAC
>CAXGOD010000117.1:0-6653 GCA_964011245.1 uncultured Bacteriovoracaceae bacterium
CTCAGGTACCTTTGGATATTAAAGCAAATAATATCTTTTTAGAGCTTGCTAAAAATAATGGAAATATATGTGCCCTTGCTAGTGAAGAAATGGATGAAATTCATTATTTTGAAGGCGCTGAAAGTGGTAAGTATATTTTAGTAATAGATCCACTAGATGGATCAGGAAACCTTGATATAAATGCTCCAGTTGCCTCTATATTCTCAATTTGTAAAAACCCTGTAAATGGTAAGCCAAGCAAAGAGGACGTGCTCTGCGCTGTAAGGGAGCCTAATGCTAGTGGTATTTGTCTATATGGTCTAGCAACAACCATGGCCGTTACCTTTGGCAAAGGTGTTCACGGCTTTACTCAAGATCTTGAATCAGGAGTTTTCTTCTATACTCATGAGAATATCCAAGTAAAGAATCCAGCTAAAGAAGTGGCAGTTAATTTCTCAAATAAGAACTTTTGGAATCCTGCGATCAAACGTTATATAGATGAATGTTTTGATGGTGTTGAGGGGCCTAGAGAGAGATACTTTAATACTAGATGGTATGCTTCTGCAGCTGCTGAATTAAATCGTATTCTAACTCGTGGTGGTGTTTTCATTTATCCAAGTTGTACTAATGGGAAACCTCAAGGTGTGCTTAGAAAAGTATATGAAGCATATCCAATGGCCCATCTAGTTGAAGCTGCTGGAGGGAGTGCAACAAATGGAATTGACAGAATTTTAGATATTAAGGCAAATGACCTTCATGAGCGTACACCATATGCCATGGGCACAACTGAAGAAATTGAGCTTATAAAAAAATATCATTTAGAAATGAAAGTAGAAATTTAGATTAATACACCTGCGGTTGCTTTCATAAAGACCATTTTTCTAGCAGTATGAAATGCAATTAATGTGTTTAACACTACTGAGTTTCTTTGAGCAATAAACATAATATCGTATTTAAGTTTTTCTTCAGCAGTTGCATCATATACACATGAAATTTGAGCTAAACCTGTGATTCCTGGTTTTACAATATGTCTTTTGCTATAATTAGAAACTTCAAGATCATATTTACTTGTAAACTCAGGTCTTTCAGGACGAGGTCCTATAAAATACATATCACCATTTAAAACATTTATAAGTTGAGGTAATTCATCTAGATGTGATTTTCTTAAAAAATTACCAAAAGCTGTAATTCTTGGGTCACCATCCCAACTAAGGGTATGGCCAGTTGTTGACTCAGCATTTTCTATCATAGAACGAAACTTTAAAACTTTAAAAAGTTTACCATCTTTACCAACTCTAGTTTGTTTAAAAAGAATTTTCCCTGGCATAGTAATCATCATTCCGATGACTACAAATAGGAAAAAAGGAATAAATGCTATAATTAGAATAAACGCAAGCGTTCTATCAAAAATTTCTTTTGTATAGCTTGTTTTATCAAATTGAGTATCAATTTTTGCGCCACTAAAAAAGTTTCTTAGTGCAGGATCGGCCCAATCGCGTACAGTACCGAATTCACCAATACTGTTAAAAGATGTCCCATGAAATGAACTAGATAAGATGTTTTGTGTTGAAACAGATTCCATTAATAATACCCCAAAATTGTTTGAGGTTATATAACTAAAATAGTCAGGAAATGAAAGAAAATTTAAGATCTTAACGTAAATTTTACATTTTTAAGTTATTGAAAACACTAAATAAAAAATGTTTCCAAGTAATTATCTAGGATTTTTTGATACTTTGCGTTATTTTTTCGATTATATTCATAATATTTTTTTATTGGAAAAATATTGATTTGATTTAATTTTTTAAGCCAGTTGATCGCCTCTTGCTCCTTTAATCCTAAGGCCCTCCTATTTTCAAGATAATTCTCAAGTAGAAGTAATTTATTAAATACTTCAAGCCCCCCTAGTGCCTGCATAAATCTTCTAGTTCGTCCGACATGTCCATCTTTAGTTACATATAAAAAACTAATATCTGACTCACGTCCGTCTAAATCAAAACCTGGATAGTTATGAACTGCAGCTGCATGCCATTCTAAATAATTTTTAATTCCAGCTTTATAAAGACGATACATTTGAACACCAAAGCAAAAGTTTAAATCTGAATTTGGTTCAGCACATAAATTGTAAACACCTACAATCTTGTTACTTCTTTTAATTTTCCTAAGGAGTTTTTTAGAGGGAATATCAGAATAAAAACCATAGCTCCATGCTTTATATAGCTCTTTGCCCTTATCCCAATCATAAAGGTTTCCAAAACCTCCAAGCTGTAAACTTGGAAATAAATTATTGTAAATTTTAATTAACCCTAGATCTTCATTTACAGCATCTCTATATCCAGTAGCTTCATCACTATAAAGAAAAATAAGTTCTTTTTTTGATTCTTTTGAAAATGCATTGAGCTCTTTGCGCATATTTCTAATAAATGCTTTCTGATTTTGTGCTGAATTACGTTTGTCGTCATTAAAGAAATCTTTAGGAAATTTTGAGTCAAATAAGAATATTTTTGGTGATTTAACGTTAGAAATAAATCTCAATGAATTAATAGAGTCTAAATGAAATTCACTTTTTTGCCCAGAAGAATACTCTATCTTAGGTGCCGGGATTTCTGTAAATAAATTAAAGCCAGATTCCTGAAATAAAATTAATGCTTTATTAAATGAACGACTATAAATATCGTCAATCTCAGATGATTCAAAATATGTTTTTGGAAATGGATTTAGACCTAAAACTCCGAAATTCATATCGTGTCTTAAGTATTTTTTATTCATAATACTAACTATTATTTCTTTTTTTATCATACTATTATTTTGTTTTAGCTGTAATATGCCTTTATAAACGCCAGGCTTGTAGGCCCCTCCTAATAATCTTAAATTCAAATATCTTGTTTTATAACCGTTAAATTTAATCTTATTTTTGGTAGGGACAAGTTTTTCAGCGATAGTCTGATATGTTTCATGGTTTAAATCAATGGACTTATAATTATACTGATACATATGTATTTCAAACGCATCCTTTAATATAATATCCCCTTTTTCTGACTTTAAATTTGGTATGATTAATTCAGCTTCTAAGCTACTGTTAGATGATAGGCAAATACCAATATCTTTATTACTATTATTAGCTGCTATAATACTTATGGATTTTGTTGCTTTACAATTTGTGTCTGGAGTTAGTTTAGATGATGAATCAATTTGTGAAATTACAAAATCATGTTCATTTAATGAATTATCTTTAATATGTCTATATTTTTGATCAAATTGCTCTTTTGCTAAATTTTTTAATTCACTTAGAAGCTTCTTTGCTTCCATATCTTTTTTTACTGGCCAAAGAATTAATGTATTTAAAGCTACACCTGTTGCATCTCCCTCAAATTTAATATCAACATATTCTCCCGTACTAGTAAATGCTACCTCTATCGGTGTAAATATATTTTTTAAATAATGATCAAATGCATGTTTAGAATAAGGTATTTCGCCTTGAAATAAAAACAAATCATTAAGAAAGCCTCTCCAATCTCTTTTCTCATTAATAACAACTTTATCGTTAATTATTAATTTCCTATGCCTCCAAAAAGGGATATCCCAATATCCAATATCGTCCCAAATTAAATTTAATTTATATTCACCGGGTTTTAGTTTTTTTCTAAAGACAGCTTTCTTTACACTTATAGTTGTTGATAAATAATTTGGAGCAATTTTTGAATCTGTAAATTTCCATACATCTAACTCAGAAAATCCAAATCCAACTTTTCTTTTATAGTTAGTCTTTTCAGTTACTATATTAAATACTGAGTGAGGATTATCTCTTTTTTTAGAATGTCGAAATTTAAATGCATATATATCTTTGTCTTTATCAAAAACTTTATTTTTAAAAAACTTCATATCAGCAATAGTATACTTAATATTCTTTGGCCTATCTGGGTTTATCGCAACAAACATTTTCTTTAACTTATTGTAATTAATATTTCTATAATATTTGGTCGATCCTCTCTCTCCAACATTTCTTTTTAAATTGAAACTTAAAGAGTTTATTCCTGGAGACAAAGTTGATTTAAAATTAAGTTTAGACCAATAGTCTGTAGAGTTATTATCCTCTATGGAGAAAAAGAGTATTTTTTGTGTATTTGTTGGATTATAGACCTTAAAAGATACTCGATCATTATTTTTTAGTTGTTTTTTTAGTTTTGAAGTTAATTCATAATTATAGTAATTACCTTCATAGAAGTCTTGTGCCGAAGCGTGACAAGAAAAAAGAAAGCTAAGAGTTATTAAGAGTATCATTAAAGGCCTTTGGTAACTCTTCAGACTCAACAAAATCTTCATGATCACCATTAATAATATATGTTTTTATTTTTCCCTTTATCAATTGACTCCACCCCATTAATGGATCACTATACCACCCATGTTTTGTAATAGGAGCTCTTATTAGCTTTATATCACCTTTAAATTCTTTTGCTTTATATGACCAAAGGGCCTGATAGTTTAGAATCTCTATATTGGAATAACGAATCTCGTGTGGAATTTGTAAACCTAAAAAATTTAAAAATAAAATTTTTGTACGTACTTTAATTTTATTTAATTTCCAACCTAGCATAGTAAGCTTATTCTTAATATAATTATCACTACTCTTATAATTTTTTAGATCGAGGTCAGGTCCAAATGTATCCATTAATATGACATCTTGAACTTTATGTCCTAATTGAGTTAGTTTATTTGCAACTTCTATCGCAATTAGACCTCCCATTGATGCTCCCGATAATATAAAAGGACCGGAATTTTGAACAATTAATATTTCATCAACATATTTATTGACCATTTCATTAATATTATTTATGGGTAAACTCTTCCCGTCTACACCTTGAGATTGAACTCCTATGAGTGGATGATCACCACAGGAAGGTGCGAGTCTCATATAATTTAAGATATTCCCACCTACACCATGAAAACAAAATATTGGTTTTTTGTCTCCACTTGGCTTAATCATGACTAGAGAACTACAGATATTTGGAATCGTATAATTGGTTGATAAAGAATTATTGTTTTTATCTGGAACTTTGCCTTTTTGTTCTCTTATGAGATTTAGAATTTGCTCAAAGGTATTAATGGTAACTAAACTTGCTAAACTTAACTCCACATCAAATTGTTTTGTAATCTTCCCAAACAACTCAACTGCAAGCAATGAATGCCCACCAACATCAAAGAAATTATCTGTACTTTTATAACTATCAATACCTAGCACATTTATCCAAATACTTGAAAAAATCATCTCTATATCATCGACACCAGAGCTAACTTTATCTGGAGCTGAATCAGGAACCTTTGTAGTATTTCCTATTTCTAGTGCAGGTAAGCTCTTTTTGTCTATCTTGCCATTTAAAGTCTGTGGAAATTCATCCATCAGTATATAATTCGACGGCAACATATACACAGGTAACTTATAATTTAAAAACTCGCGTAACGCAAATTGATCAAATAAAGACTTATCATTCAACCTTAGATATCCAACTAGACGAACATCCCCTGGCCTATCCTCTCTGACAATAACGACAGCTTGTTTTGTATTTTGATGGCCATGTAATATTGCTTCAATTTCTCCAAGTTCAATACGATAACCACGAACTTTAACTTGTCCATCATTTCGGCCTAAACATTCTAACTCTCCATTAGCATGAAAACGAGCAAGATCACCTGTTTGATACATTTGACCTGAATTACGTATAGTATCAGGTACAAATTTTTCTGATGTTAAATCTTCTCTAAATATATAACCTAACGCTAAACCTTCCCCACCAATGTACAACTCTCCTACTGAGCCAAATGGCACGGATTTTTTATTTTCATCTAATACATAGACAGTAGTATTATCTATTGGGTTTCCAATTAGAATAGGACCGTCTGTATTATCAAGTTTTTTAATAGTAGACCACACTGTTGTTTCAGTAGGGCCATACATATTCCAAACTTCAGATACAATTGGTATAAGACTTTGTGCCAAGTCTTTGGGAAATGGTTCTCCCCCACAAAGAACTTTGAATTCTTTTGAACCACGCCAACCAGCAGCTAAAAGAAGCCTCCATGTAGAAGGAGTCGCTTGCATGATATTAATATTATCTTTTTCGATTAATACTTTGAGTGCGTCACCATCAATTGTATCTTCTTTACTTGCTACAACGACAGTCCCACCAGAGATAAGTGGAACAAAAAGTTCTAGTACTGCAATATCAAAGCTTAATGTTGTGACTGCTAATAGTTTACTTTTTGAATCCATACCTGGTTTTTTCTTCATTGATTCTAAAAAGTTTAAAACTGAACGATAAGAGAGATTAACACCCTTAGGTTTACCAGTACTTCCTGAAGTGTAAATAACATAGATTGTTTGTTCTTGATCAACTGGAACGATATTTTCAAGAACTTTTGTATAATCTAGTTTTTCAATCTCTAAGATTTCAAAAGAATGCTGTGAAAATTTTTCTTTATAATTTTGATTACAGATCAAGTGTTTTAGCTTTGAGTGTTCAATCATATAGTCAAGACGATCACTTGGAAAATATGGATCTAGAGGGACATACCCAGCGCCTGCCTTCATAATTCCCAATAAGTTAATAAGCATGTTCTCATCCCTATCAACTGAAAGGCCAACAAGATCTCCTGGCCTAACACCCCTTGATAATAAG
>CAXGOD010000118.1:0-6592 GCA_964011245.1 uncultured Bacteriovoracaceae bacterium
ACTGAAGAAACTAATGCCGTAAAGGTTAATATGGAAACTGAAACATCATCAGCAGAAAATTCTGCTAAAAAGAAAGTACCCAGAGAAGACGGATTAATGAGTCTTGGAGAGTACAATAGAGCAGTAAAAAAAGAACTACCAGATGAAATCTTTAAAAGAGAACCAATGAGATTTGTAAAATATGGTGCTCTTTACTATGGTGGATCAGCTGCAATTATTTTCGCATTCTTAAATTACGAAATGCCATTTATTTTAAAGTTAGCACTATCTGTTTTTATGGGTGTTCTTCTTGGTGGGGGAGCATTTTTAGGACACGAAGTTATCCATGGCGCAATTGTTAAAGGTAAGAAACAACAAGACTGGTTAGGTGCTATTGGATTCGCTCCATTTCTAATCTCTCCTACATATTGGAGATTTTGGCATAATAATCTTCACCATGGAAATACACAGCTACTTTATAAAGATCCAGATGCATTCCCAACTCTTATGGTTTGGAAAAGAAGTAAGTTCATGAAGTGGGTTTTTCCTAAGACTCCAGGTTCAGGAACAATCGCTAGTTATTTTTATTTCTTTTACTGGTTCTCTTTTCAAGCCGTTTTAAACCAAGCTTACATGAGATTTGGAAATAAAATGTGGGAAAAAATGGATCATAAAAAGGTAACAATAGAGTTTGGTATCATTTGTGGTTTATTTGTTGTTTATATGGGCTTTATTGGCGTTGAAAACTGGATTTGGTTATTTGCAATACCAATGATGTTTCAAAACTATACAGTTATGAGTTATATCTCAACAAACCATAATCTTAGTCCTTATACTAAGATCAACGATCCACTTGTTAACTCGTTAAATGTTACAAATAATCCTGTTATGGAGTTTTTAAACTTAAACTTTGGTTACCATGTTGAACACCACTTATTTCCAGCGATGCCAGCAAGTAAGGCAAAGATTGTAAGTAAAAAACTACAAGAAATGTATCCGGATAAGTATAAGATCATGCCAAAAGCAAAAGCTCTTAAGCTTTTATACTCGACTCCAAGATTATATAAAAACAGAGATGTTCTGGTTCATCCAAAAACAAAAGAAGAGTTTAGAACTCTTGGTAGATAAAAAAAAGCCACTCATGAAGAGTGGCTTTTTTTATGTTTAAAATTAAAAAAGTAACTCTAATTAAATCCCCATGTTAAAGACATACCTGTTGCAGTATACTTATTTGAAGGATCTCTCATAATTGGTGCCCAAGAAATTGGAGCATAGATTTTCTTTTTATATTTTTCTTGCTCGTCAGCTACTTTTTCCCATCTATAATCAAAGAAAAGCGGGGCAAAGGCCATAAGACCTGCAAAGCCAGCAACATTATTCGCTGTCTTTTCATCATCTGTTTCACCTGGGTTAGCACCCATTAAAGCACCGGCCATAGCAAGGTTTGTGAACACAGATAACCACTTAAGCTTCTTTCCAACACTTCTTAAAGAGTTAATCTCTTCTTCGGCCATTCTTTCAAAAGTTAAGATATCTCTTTTAGACTTCTTCTTCATTTTTTTTAGCTTTAGGTATGCAGACTTATAAGGTCTATAAGACATAGCTGCCCAAGCTGTAGCACCAATCCAAGCAGCACTTACACCCATGGCAATTCCAGGAATCATATCTTGATCTTCCTTAGTATTTCCTTGTAGCTGCATTGCTGCTACTAAGGTTGTTGCTGCAGATAATTGAATAGGTAGGTTAGACTTCCAAGCATAACTTGCTTCATGTCTAATCTCCATTTTGACTCTCGCTGAAGCTCTCGGAGTTACATGTAATTCCGGGTAGCTAAGATCTTGAGCGCCAACAGTAGTTGCCATTAGTAGGGTTGCCGTAAGAGCAATAAGTTTCATAAGTCCTCACTTCTTGAGTTATTTTTTAAAAGGGTTGATAATATTATTGTATGCAAAAAAGAGAATTTTAAAAGGTAGGTAACTAATGAAGTTTTTATTAAGTCTTATGGTTGTACTCATGAGTTCAAGTATTTATGCTGCCTCATCCCATGTTGGAATGATTGTTAAGAAACAGGGAAAAGTTGAGCTTTTAACTAATCCAAGTAAAACGGCAAGTGGTGCGGGTTATGTCCTATTTGAAGGAACTTACTATAAACAGGCGAAAGTTAGACTAGGTAAAAAACTGACAAATGGCTCTATTTTAAGAACAGGAAAAGGAGCCAAGGTAAAGATCGTTTATAAAAATGGTGACCAAATGAATATAGGTGAGGGAACAGCTTATCAAGTTAGCTGGGCCAAGAAAAAGGTTAAAGGAAAGAATCCAGGAGCTATCAATTTAATGTATGGCTCAATTCGAGGCGTTATAAACAAAAAAGGTCCAAGATCTGGAATAAAGATTAAAACAAAGTCTGCTGTTATGGGGATTCGAGGGACCGACTTTCATATAGGACAACGAGGAACCTCTGGAAGATCTTCTCTTTCTGTTTTAAGAGGAAAGGTTGAGATTGCTGATAAGAGAAATCCAAAGAAAAAAATGGAAGTTGCTCAAGGTTTTTCTGCTGAAATTAAAAAAGAAGTCAAAAATAATAAAGGTAAGAAAAAGAAAACAGCTTCTTTGTTTCAAGTGGCAAAAACAACAAAAAATGAATTGGTAGATATTCAAAAAGAATCAGAGATTAAGCAGTCTAAAAAAGAGTTAGCCGGAGCTTCTAAGGCTGTAAAAAAGCAATTAGCAAGGCTTGAGAAGAAGGCCATTGCAAATACTCTGAGTGATATTAAAGAGTATGATCCAGCTTTATACAAGACGCTAAAAGACAAAAATGTTGACGATGTTGATAAGATTAATAAGGTTGTTGTAGGTAAGGTATTTGAAAAAGCTCCAGTTAAGAAAGTGAAGATTGGGATTGATGATGATGAGCTAGAAGAAAATGCTTATGATAAATATTTTAAAATTGATTAATAATATGGCCCTTCAGACGAAGGGCTTTTTTTTAATTCTTTTCTGTTTTAAATGATCTACTTGCTAATTTTTGTCCAAATTTAATTGCTTGAACTTCTGTAAAACCTAAACCTTCTTTTCTGATTGCATACTTATAGGCGTCAATAAAGTTATTAGCAGCTACAGGTCCGAACTTCATTACACTTTCTGCTATTTTTATAACATTTGATTTTGGTTGCTTTGGTCCATTACTAGACTCCTCTAGGAACCTAACAAGTTTGATAAATGGTGGGGCAATAGGTTCATCATATTTCTGTCCAAGTCTTGTAATTCTAGTCGCTAGCTGAGCGCACTTTGGAAGAGGGAGATCCATCTCTTTTCTATCCTTACAAAATTCTACAAGTTCATTAAAATCATTAACCGCTACTTCAATATTTCCACTGAATTCAACAGAAAGTTTTAAACTAATTTTTAGAGAGTTAAGAGCGTCCAAATCAAGATTCTTTTGAGAATAAGTTTGTTTAAATATAGCAATAAAGGCATCTACAAAAGCATCTTCTTTTTTAGAAAACTTTTTTGCATGAGAAATTGCACTTGATGAATCGACACCAACTTTTGTTAATAAATTGCTAACTTTAATGAATCTCTGAGAGGCACCACTACAACCTTTTGATATATCATCTGCAACTTTAAGTATTTGGGCAGGTTTCATACCAAAGTCTTTTTTATCTCTCAAATATTCAACTGTTGTTACATATTCTTTAGTGGCTTCGCATGGAATAAGCTTTTCAGTGGAAACAATATCTGTTGCAGCAATAGCTGATGAAAAAACTCCAGTAATAAGTAAAATACCTGCTATATTCTTCATGATTTCCCCTCTAATTTTTATACCTATTTATGATAAGCCATCTTGAATAAAACACAAAAGAAAACTGTGAATTTTGTTGCCAAAGGCCTCTATAAAAGATTTTATAGAAGGGAAATTTCATGAACTAAGGATGGTATTTGTGAAGAAGTTGACTGTTTTACTTTGTTTTTTCGTATTTAATTCTTTTGCCTCAATAAATATCACGAGTTTCAATATTAGAAACTTTGATAAAAAAGGAAAAGGAACTGATAAAGCAGAACTTCATAGAATACTTAAGAACCTCAACTCTGATGTCATAGCAGTTCAAGAAATTTATAATAATAAGTCTTTTCAAAAATTTACCCAAAGATATTTACCTCAATACAGGCTTCTTCTTTCTACTTGTGGTGGCGGTGGTCAACAAAAGCTTGGTTTTTTGTATAAAGATGAAAGGGTTGAGTTAATTAAACATGTTGAGGACGGTAAAATTTCAGATCCTGATGGAGTGGTTACTGGATACGGATGTGGTTCACTAAGGCCTGCTATGCTTGGATTTTTTAAGGATAGAAAATCAAATAAAAAATTTGTCGCTATTTCTGTTCATCTAAAAGCTGGAAGTGGGACAAAGAACTACGCTAAAAGAGCAAGACAGTACAAATATATCACAAAGATGCTTAGATCTCTTAGGCTTGCAAATCATAAAAATATAGTTGTGATAGGTGACTTTAATACAACGGGATATGATCTTCGCGATCAAGACTATAATAAATTTAACTATATGCTAGGACAAACGGGTACGGATACTGCATCTAAGAATATTTCTTGTAGCTCTTACTGGAGTGGACAGATTTATACTGATGATATTGAAGAGCCTTCGACTTTAGACCATATTGTTTACACGAATAAATTTATGGGAATGTCTCTTAAGTCTGTAAAGGTTGGAAGTCATTGCCAAGTGGCCAATTGCCAAGAGGTTTATGACTCAGTTCTAGGTAGAAGTTACGAAGCTGTCAGTGACCATTGTCCTGTTACAGCTTCATTTGAGTAGAATGGACACTTTCGAAAAAGAATATTGGAAGAAAAATTATTCACAACCTCAATCAATGGATGGCATTGGAAATGCCAAAGATCACGCTGACTATGTAAAAGCATTTATGCAACTTGAAATGGTTGATGTTAGTAGCATTGTCGATCTTGGATTTGGCTATGGTTATCTTTTTCAAAAGATGATGAAGTCTTTTGTCCCTTATAAAGCCTGTGGAATTGAGCCTTCAAAGTTAGCTTTTAATAAGGCCAGACAGAGAAAGTTAAAGCCCGTAGAAAGTACAAATTTAAAACTTTTTAATGAAAGTATTCAGAAATGGTGCTTAAGAGTTGATTCAAAAAATACTCGCTTTGACTTGGGGCTCTGTAATTCTGTCTTTCAATATATCACGACAGAAGACTTGAAAGAGATCGTACCTGTTTTATCAAAGCGTATAAAATATCTTTATTTAACGGTTCCAACTGATATTGAACTTGATCGACAAATTGAAGAGTTAGAGTTTCACGATACATATGCTATAAGAAGAAGTCGCAAGTTTTATCGAGATTTAGTTGGAAAGCATTTCACAAATATCTCAAGTAAGCTTTGGGAGAGTAAGCACTACTTTGATGAGAAAACATCATTATTCACAGATTTATTATATAGAAGCTGAGGGACACATTATGAGCGCAATTTCAAAAAGAGCACAAAACTTAAAAGAGTCAGTAACTATTAAAATGGCAGCACTTGCCACAGAGTTAAAAGAGCAGGGAAAGGATATTATTAGTCTTACTTTAGGTGAGCCAGACTTTAACACTCCTGACTTTATTAAAGATTCTGCAAAAATTGCCATAGATGAAGATTATTCTCATTATACTCCTGTCCCAGGGTTTAAAGATCTTCGTCAAGCGATCTCACTAAAACTAAAAAAAGAAAATGGTCTTGATTATCCTTTTAATCAAATTGTTGTTTCAACAGGAGCAAAGCACTCCCTTATGAATGTCGTTTTGGCACTTGTTGATCCAGGTGATGAAGTTATCTTGCCTGCACCATATTGGGTTAGTTATATTGAGATGGTTAAGTTTGCACAGGGAAAACCTGTTGAGTTATCAACAGGAATTGAGACTGAATTTAAAATAAGCCCAGAGCAATTAGAGATGGCAATTACACCAAAAACAAAAGCCTTTATTTTTAGTAATCCATGTAACCCATCTGGAGCAGCTTATACAGCTGATGAACTAGAGAAGCTTGCAGAAGTTTTTGAAAGACATCCACATGTATATATCGTTTCAGATGAAATCTATGAGTATATAAACTTTGCTGGTAAAAATCCAAGCTTTGGTAATTTTGAATCAATTAAAGAAAAAGTGATTACAGTAAATGGTTTATCTAAAGGTTTTGCTATGACAGGTTGGAGAATTGGGTATATTGCAGCACCTGCTGATGTAGCAAAAGCTTGTACTAAAATCCAAGGACAATTCACTTCGGGAGCTAATGCCATTGCTCAAAGAGCAGCTATTACAGCATTAAATGGTGGAGCCTCAAAAATTGAATTCATGAAAGAAGAGTTCTTAAAAAGAAGAGACTTAATGCACGGACTTTTATCTCAAATAGAAGGTCTTAAAGTTGCTAATCCAATGGGAGCATTTTATTTATTCCCAGATATTTCAGGTTTTTTTGGTAAAAGTCATAATGGGCAAACGGTAAAATCTAGTGAAGATATGTGTGCTTACTTAATTGAAGAAGCTCTTGTAGCGACTACTCCAGGGAGTGCCTTTGGTAGTCCAAATAATATTCGATTATCGTAT
>CAXGOD010000119.1:0-6524 GCA_964011245.1 uncultured Bacteriovoracaceae bacterium
CTTCTTGGTTATATTAAGCCCTATAAGAACGAGATTATGATTGGTGGATTTGGAGCAGTAGGGATGACTTTAGTTAGTTTACTTCCGGCTTATATCTCAGGTCGAATGATTGATAATATTGTTAAGCCTTTTCAAGATGGAAAGTTTGAATCACAGGAGGCAATGAATATTGCCTGGATGGTTATAGTAGCACTTGGTGGGTCTTATCTAATCAAAGAATTCTTTGTATGGCTTAGGCTTAAGAAGATGTCTATTATGGGAGAGAAGATTGCCAGGGACTTGCGTCGAGATCTTTACAATCATCTTCAAACATTAGAGATGGATTTTTTCTCAAGTAAACAAACTGGGAGTATTATTAGTCGTGTAAGTTCAGATACTGATAGGATCTGGGACTTTGTGGCCTTTGGTATTGTTGAAGTCTCTATTGCAATGATTATGCTAACGGCATTATCCGGAGTTTTAATTGCAATGGATCCAGTACTAGGGATCATGATGACTGTACCTGTTCCATTAATGATCTTTGCTATTTTTAAGCATGGTCAGAAAATGCAACGAATGTTTTTAAGATGTTGGAGAAAGTGGTCTGAGTTAACAGGAGTGTTAAGTGACACAATTCCAGGGATACAAGTTGTTAAGTCCTTTAATCAAGAAGAAAGAGAGATGAAAAGATTTAACACTAAGAATGAAAAAGCAATTCATGAATTTATCGGAGTTTATGAATCGTGGACAAAGTTTTGGCCTGGGCTAATTTTATCTATTCATCTTGTTATGATGAGTGTGTGGATAGTTGCAATGCCTAGGTTAATAAGTGTTTCAGGAAGTGATGGACATTTAACAGCCGGAACGTTTGTTTCATTCTTACTATATATGACGATGTTTTCTCAACCAATTGAGATTATCGGTCAAATGGCAAGAATGATGAACAGAGCGACAAGCTCTGCTTATAGGATCTTTGAAATTTTAGATACGCCATCAAGTTTAAAGAAAACTGGGAATGAACTTAAACATAATATCAAAGGTGAGATTGAGTTTAAGGATGTTATTTTTAGTTACGATGGAGTGAGAAATGTTCTTAAAGGATTAAACTTTAAGATCCAAGAAGGTGAGATGATTGGTCTTGTTGGTGCTAGTGGTGATGGAAAGTCCACAATAACGAAACTAATGAATCGTTTTTACGATATCAGCAGTGGCCAAATTTTAATGGATGGAATCGACCTTAGAAGTTTAGAGGTGGGTCATCTAAGAAAGCAGGTCGGTGTAGTACATCAAGATCCGTATCTTTTTCATGGAACGATCTTTGATAATATTTGTTATGGTTCAGCATAGCTCACTTAGCGAGATCATCAGTGCTGCAAAAGTTGCAAACGTTCATGATTTTGTTATGGGCTTTAAAGATGGGTACGACACAATTGTTGGAGAAAGAGGTCAAACTCTTTCTGGAGGAGAAAGGCAGAGGATTTCAATTGCTCGAGCAATATTAAATAATCCAAAACTTTTAATTCTAGATGAAGCAACAAGTGCTGTTGATACTGAAACAGAAAGAAAAATCCAAGATGCGTTAGACAAATTGGTACAAGGAAGAACTGTAATAGCAATTGCTCACAGACTTTCAACATTGAGAAAAGCGAATCGCATCTTTGTTGTAAAATCTGGAGAAATACTTGAAGTAGGTACACACTCTGAGTTAATGGATAAAAAGGGTGAGTATAAAAAACTTCAAGATATGCAGTCAGAAATGTACGAGTTAATGCATGGAGAAGAGGAGGTTAATCATGGAGTTCAAGATAGAAAGGGATAATACCCTATTTTTACTAAGACAAAATACTTAGTGGGCAAAAGTGATGCTTTCACCATGTTTTCCTAAGTCTCATCCGGATAAATATTTTTCCGTAAGAGATGATAAGGATAAAGAGGTCCAGTTAATAGAAAGTTTAGACCAATTGGATGTGGATAATAGAAAAATAATTGAAGAGTATCTGAAGATCAGAACCTTTAGTTATGAGATTATCGGAATCCACCATGCTGATGAGGAATTTGGTGTTCGTCACTGGGAGGTTAAAACGAAACAGGGAGAAAGGTGCTTTCAAACTGAACTGGATTCATGGCCACAAATTCAAGATGACGGAAGAATATTGATTGATGATATTTACGGAGATCAGTACGTAATTAATCAACTTGAGTTTGGACACAATGTTTTAAATAGTTATGTAGAGTAATCAGGAAGGGGAGACGTCCTCTTCCTTCTATATGGTAATACCTAGGTTTCTGGGACTTAATTTCGGATCAAAAAATTGAAAGGCTTGTGCTTCAAGATTATTTTCTTTTAAATAAAGTACTCTATCTAAAACGATATAAATCTCTATCAATCTTCCAAGCAGTGCCCTTAAGCTTCCCGCTTTAAAATAATAATTAACTTGATCTTCTTTTAAGGAAACGTCATGCGCTTTTAAATCGGGGCAATACTTTTCTATATAATGCTTAAAGTCACCTTGGTAGTCAGAAGCTTTAGCATTTCCTAGAGCAGTAACCTTAATATTAGAGTTATCAACTTGAAAAAAGTGAATCGGGTAGCGAAAACGCTTTACCGCATATTTTGTTGTTAGATCTTCTACTGTATTAGTTCCTAAACATTTTGCGGCCATAGTTAAGGCATGATTTGTAAACTCTAGCGGAGAGTCATTTGCTATTTTTGAAATATTATATTCGTCTGTCATTTTATGATAACAGCACCCAAAGTTTATTAGGTTTTTGGGTTTCGTCTTAACAATATATGTACTCAGAGGACCACAACAGTGGAGTCCAATGGTAAGAGTTGAGTTTGAGTTAATTTCAAAAGGATAAACTTTATCAGCTTCAAGCTTATGGGGAATAAAGTGAATCTGATCTTTAAGTCCTGGCAGCCAGAGGTTTATTTTCTTTTTACCCTGTTCCTGAAACTCTGAGTTCATATCTAGACAATAACTTTCAATCTTTGTGTCTGCTACTAAGGCACAAGATAAATGTCCTGCTCCACTTCCTATATCAATGATATTCTTGATATCTTTTAAGTTATTAACATAAGTTTTTATGGTTTGAATCTCATGCTGTTTTTTTGGAGTAAGTTTCCGAGTAAGATTTTGTGAAAGTTTTGTTTCATACTCTTTTTTAAAAGGAATTATAGATAACTCCTTGCACTTTAAAACAAAGTCGATCAACTCAGGAGATTTCAACTTTGAAGTATCAAAATCTCTTTCGAAATCTAAAAGCTCATCCAGTGTTAGTGGAAGAAGCTCTTTCACCCATTCATCATAGGGTTCTTGTAACGAGTGAGGATAGCGATCCATCATCTCCATTGAGTGGAGATATTCATGAGCTTTAAGATGCTCTCGAATTTGCTCAAATCGCTTTTCATAATCCATAGGGCAAGTATATACTGAGAAAATGAAGATTGCTATTTTTGGCCTTGCTCGTAGTGGGCTCTCTGCATTTAGGTTTCTTAGTCAAAAGACTGATCACGAAGTGTTCTTAGTAAATCAAGGTGCTCCCACGACTTGGGCCTGTTACCAGGATATTAAAGATAATATTTCTTTAGATCAGTGTTTTGATCAAAGTGATGCCGAGAATTTGTTCACACAAATGGATCAAATTATTCTAAGTCCTGGTATTCCAAGGGAACATAATGCTTTAGAAAAAGCGCTAGGGAAGAATGTTGAACTTATCTCAGAGATTGAATTTGCGTACCGTCATTCGGATATTCCCATCGTCGGGATAACTGGAACAAATGGCAAAACAACTACGACAACCATGATTGGTGAAGTTTTAAAAATGGCAGGGAAAAGACCATTTGTTTGTGGTAATATCGGAAGACCTTATTCAGACCTTTTATTAGAAAAAGATAATTATGATTACGCAATCGTTGAACTTTCTAGCTTTCAGTTAGAGAGTATCAAAGACTTTCATCCGCAGATTGCTCTTATAATTAATATAACTCCTAGTCATGTTGAGAGATATACTAAGTTTGATAGTTATAAAAATGCTAAGTATGAAATATTTAAAAATCAAACTACTGAAGACTTTGTTCTTATAAATAGAGATTTAGACTCAACTGACTTAAAGGCAAAAGTTCACGGTATTAAACCTTTGAAAGAATTTGATTACTCCAATTCAAAACTTGTGGGCTCGCATAACGAAATGAATTTTTATTGTGCTTATAAGGTTTGTGAATTCTTAAATATTTCTAACTTAGATAAAATCTTTCAAGAGTTTATCGATAAGTTTAATGGAGTAGAATTCAGATTACAGTTTATTAATAAGTATAATGATCTTAATATTTATAATGACGGGAAAAGTACAAATGATGCTGCTACTTTTGCAGCAGTTAAATCTTTTCCAGAAACTAAGAATTTATATTTAGCATTAGGTGGTCAGCCTCGTTCTGACTCAACAACTTTAAATTCAACCTTGAAGGGATGTCATATAACTAAAATTTTAGCTTTTGGAGATGCAAAAGATTTAATAGAAAGAAGTATGTCTGCTGAGTTTGAGGTCGTTAAGTTGAATACTCTTGAAGATTTATTTCAATTTATCAAAAATGAAAAGCTATCTGGAAACTTATTATTTTCTCCAGCATTTCCGTCATTTGATCAATATATGAATTATGAAAAAAGAGGTGAGCACTTCACCGAGTTGGCTTTGGGGCTAAATAAATAGAGTTTACTATCTCCGTGCAGTTTTTATTCTAGATTCTTGGACATCTGATTTTACTTTGAATTTATTGTCGCTTGCTTGAGCCTGCCCAAAGTTCTCCAAAGATATCTTTACGATAAATATTGCAAGGATTAAAAATACAATTGAACTGAATTTAATTCCCATCTTTTACCTGTGTAAGTTGTTGCTTTTACTTAACTAAATTAAACTATATTATTTATCGGAACACAACTAAAAAACTTTAGTATTTTTATGGATATAAGTTGAAATAATTTTTATTGAGAAGATTTTGAACTGATTCAATATTTTCTTGAGTGAGGTAAAGTCCGAATCCAAAGCGTAGGCGCTCTTCTCGAAAATCAGTTAAGAAGCCTTTGTTCTTTAACCAAGTGTGAACCTCATGCGCTTGATCTGAATTTTTACATTTTAAAGTTAAAAAATGTCCTGTTTTATTAAGTTCTGTTTCAAGAAAAAGGTCTTTAATTTGTAAATTATTTAAAAACTGTGTTTGAAGAGACTGGATATAGGCATGAATCTTTTCGATATTTAGATCCATGTCAAAGAATTGCTTCCAAACTGCATTGAAGCGATATAGGGCAGTAAGGTCTTGAGTTGCTCCCCAGAATCTAAAGCCTGAATCAGAGTATTCCACCTTGTCGGAGTCTTTTTCAAGGGACTCAAAACTCGCAAACCAACCAGTAAAAGCAGGCCGTAGCTTACATCCTTTAGGAATTGTTAAAAAGCACATTCCTTCTCCGGCTTGAGCATATTTGTAGCCACCGGCCATATAAAAGATTTCACCTTCAAAAGCAGATAGGTCAGTGGGAACTGCACAAAAGCTATGATAGCCATCAAGGCAGAAAATAGTTTTTTTGTTCTTCTTATCAATAATATTCTCTATTAGAGAATTTGAAATCACTTTTCCGGAGTTATAGAAAACATGACTTATAAAAATTAAATCAAGATCGTCATTAATATAGTTTAAAAGATCATCTTCAAAACTTTCAACTTCATTATCAATAACAGTAACTTCAAAATTTGAATATTCCTTAAGGCGATTGATTTGCCTTTTAAAAGAATGGAATTCACTTTTAGTTGTTAGAACCTTTATTTTGTTCTGCCCCATAAAGCAGCTTAATATTCTTGAAACTAGTTCGTGAGTGTTTTGAGCAAATGCTAATTGTTCGGGGTGGGAGAGATTTAATATCTTAGCAATTAGTCCTTGAGTCTCATCAAGAACTTCACCTAAAATATGATCCCATTTTTGGTCGGAATATTTAGAAGCTGTTATCCAAGACTCAGCAGCCGCATCAAAACTAATATCTGGCCAAAAATAATGGCTATGAGCTGCAAAATGAATATTTGGTTTATGTCCTTCTAAAAATTTTTGATAAAGATGTTGATACATTTATTCCTCGTGTACGAATCCAAGTTCTCTTTGAATTTCACTTGGAAGTTTAGGTATAATATCTTTTGGAATTAAAAATGTAGCTAAATCAAATAGATCAGTAAAGACACGGTTATTGTCAGCAGCTTTCTTTAGGTACTCGTGACCACTAGAGCCACCAGTTCCAATCTTTGTTCCAAGAAGTCTGTGGGCCATAATCGAGTGATGATATCTCCATGTAGTAAACATTTCATCAATATCAATCAAATGATTAAGCATTCTATATGGTAATTGAAGAATTGGTTGATCTCTAAAAAGATTAATAAAAATCGCTGACATTTTGGCCTCTCGACTCATGCGAACAAGTCCCTGGCTTAGTAGTTCGCCATACGCTTTTTCATCAACAAGATTAGTATAGTTTGCTCTTGTTGTTTCAAGGTTCATTAACTCA
>CAXGOD010000120.1:0-6521 GCA_964011245.1 uncultured Bacteriovoracaceae bacterium
AGAAGACTGGGAGTCTTAACTCAAAATGGTATTCAGGGTATTTTCCTTGTTACTATCTGTCTTCTTCTTTTTATGAATGCACGAGTCTCTATCATTACTGCCTTAGGAGCGCCCTTTGCCTTTTTAGTTGCTTTTGCTTTAATGGATAGCTTTGGAATTACGATTAATTTGATTTCCATGTTTGGTTTAATTATGGTTCTCGGTATGCTTGTCGATGACTCTATTATTGTCTCCGAACAGTATTATCAGAACCTAGAGGGCGGTTTAGATCCTCGCGACGCTGCTAAGAAAGCAGCAAAAGATACACTTGCTCCTGTTACGGCTACAGTTCTAACAACGATGGTTGCTTTTGGAGCATTGTTTTATATGGAAGGGATCATGGGAAAATTTCTCTGGTCTGTTCCAGCCGTTGTTATTATTGCTTTAGCTGCTTCATGGATTGAGTGTTTTATTATTTTACCTGGCCACCTTGCTGACTTTGCCTCTAAAGTAAAAAAAGAAGACTTTGAAAAAACTCGTTGGTACAAGCCATGGCAAGATTTTTATGAAAAATCTCTTACTTGGGCGATGATGCATGCAAAAACGACAGTTCTTGTTTTTGTTTCATTATTTATCCTTTCTATCTTAACGATTTTTACAATGAGATTTGAACTTTTCCCTTCTAATGATGTGACGAATCTTACGGTGAATATAAAGGGGGCAGTAGGAACGCCATTTGAAAAAACACGAAAAGAACTTTTAAAAATAGAGAGTATAGCCTACGAAGAACTTAAAGAAGATGAAGTGAGCGGTATTAGGGCTACAACCGGATATCAAAGTTTTAAAGGTGGAAGATCTAAAACTGGTAGCCATTATGGATCATTATTCATTGAGCTTACTATGCAAGACTTTAGGGATCGTAAAACGAAAGATATTGTAAAGGCTTTAAGTGAGAGAATCAAAGAAGTTATAAGTTCAGAGTATCAATATTCAGTCGATTTAAGAAAAAATGGACCACCTCAAGGTAAACCAGTCAGTGTTGATTTGTTTGGAGATAATTTAGAAGACTTATTAGCAGCGTCGAACAAACTTAAAGATTTTCTAATTGCAAAGGATGGAATAATTTCAGCTGAGCTTGATTATGAAATAGGTAAAAAACAAATCATTGTTCAAATTAATGAGTCTGAAGCAAGAAGACTTGGAGTAAGTAATAAGCAAATTGCGCTTGAGTTAAGAAGGGCCTTTGAAGGTGAGACTGCGACTACGATTAAGAGATCAGATGAAGACGTTGATGTGATTGTGCGACTTTCTGAAGAGTCTCGTTACTCAGAGGAAATTTTAAATACAATTAAGGTTTCTAATTTTCAAGGAAGGAGAGTTCCTCTGACAAAGCTTGCAAGTTTTAAAGAGGTAACAGGGGCCTATGTCATTAGGCGCTTTAATAGAAAAAGAGTCATGACAGTATCTGGAGATATTGACCTTAAAAAAACGACATCTGTTAAAATGACTAAGACGATTACGCCTTTTGTAGAAGATCTTATTGAAGAGTATCCAGGATTATCTTTTTCTATGGGTGGTGAGAGTAAGGATACAGCAGAGTCTTTAGCAAGCTTCAAAAAGGCGATGATTGCATCTATGTTTATTATTTTTATAATGCTTGTTGTTCAATTCTCGAGTACAGCACAGCCTATTATCATAATGAGTGCAATTCCATTTGGGCTTATTGGAGTTGTCGCTTCATTTAAAGTATTAGGACTTCCAATAGGATTTATGGCCTTGATGGGGATGCTAGGATTGATTGGAGTCGTAATTAATGATTCAATAGTTCTGGTGACTTTTATAAATAGAACACTTAAAGAAGAGGGGCATTCATTAGAGTCCCTTATTAAAGCTACGATGTCGAGGTTTAGACCTGTTGTTCTTACAACTGTAACTACGGTTGCTGGTTTACTTCCAGTTGCTCACGCACCAGGGGGAGATCCATTCTTAAAGCCTATGGCAACAAGTTTTGCTTATGGACTTTTATTTTCTTCGGCGATTACATTAATATTTGTACCTGCGTGCTATAAGGTCTATATAGACTTTGTAGACAATAGGTTGGCGAAAAAAGCTGCTAATAAGAAGCTTGCAGAGGGATAAAAAGACGGCCACAACTTTGACAACTTTTTAACTGGAGTTTGTCTTCGATATTTGTTTCATCAATTTTGTTTAATGCAAACTTACAAAATTCACAAGAGCCATTTACCACCCTGGTGAAGCTTGATATCGCAATATTCTTTTCAAAGGTTCTTTTAATTCTATCTTGAAAAAGTGGAGGAAGGCTTTCCATAAGCAGGGATATTCTTGAGTTAAGTGTCTTAATCTTCTCTTGATGTTCGTTAGCAAATACTTCGACTTCATCTTGAATTTCGACTAAGGTTTCGGCAGATCCTTTAAGGAAAGTTTCGCAGTCAGAGATTGTACCTTCAAGATTTTCTATTTTATCGAGAAGTTCTAACCCTTGATTTTCTAGATCTTCAATTTTGACTTCCACGTGCTTGATTGAACTCTCTAGACCTTTTAATTGTTCCTGACTCGTAACTGTATTTAAATGCTCTTGGTCTTTTGTTAATTGCTTGTGACCAACAGCGATCTCATTTTCAATTCTTTGAATGGTGGACTTTGCTGATTTTAGCTCGTTTAGGGCTTTGTTAAGTTCTTCCTCTCTATCTTCTCTATTGCTTTGTATGAAAGTAATTCTTTTACGTTCGGCAAGGACTTCATCTTGAAGAGAGTTTCTCTTGAGAGTTAAGCTGTTGATTTCACGGGTTTTTTTAAAGTCTTCTGCTGACACTGAGGGTCCTTTTCCAATTTGATTCTTTTGATGTAATAATTCTTTTATGCAATCAATGAGTTTAAGTCAATTAACAGACAAGTTACTAGAATATGAGTTCTTTATCATAGATAGGGGAATTTACGACTTACACTTAAAATCAACTCTTAAAGATAAAAAGATCTTCTTTTTAGATAAGCCTGAAAAATGCAAAAATATTAAATATTTTGAGAAAGCTTGTCATTACTTTATAGAAAACGGCATGAAGAGAAAAGATACACTTGTTTGTATTGGTGGAGGGGCGACAACTGACCTTGGCGGTTTCGTCGCGAGTACTCTTTATAGAGGAGTCAATTGGATTGCTGTGCCAACTACTTTGTTGGCCATGATAGATGCTTCTATTGGTGGTAAGGTTGGAATAAATACTAGTCATGGAAAAAACTTGATTGGTAGTTTTCACGAGCCTGAGTCAGAATTATTATTCTTAGATTTTCTTGAAACATTAGATCACAAACAAGTTGAATCCGGAAAAGGTGAGCTTTTAAAATATGCATTCTTATCATCAGATATAAATAGCATGTTAGAAAGTAATATTGATTACAAGGACGCAATAGGTGAATGTATAAAGCTTAAAAAGGATATTGTGTCCCAAGACTTCAAAGAAACTGGATTGCGTGAGACTTTAAACTATGGGCATACATTTGGTCATGCTTTTGAACAGCTAACAGGGATTGAACATGGTGTAGCAGTTGGTGTTGGTATTAAGTTAAATATTGAACTTTTTGCCAAAGAGTTAATCCCTCATTTTGATAAGCTTATCAATGTTTTAGAGTTAAACCTAAGACATCCAAAAGTAAACTTAGATGAATTCTTACATACATTAAAGTTTGATAAAAAAAATAAAACACAATCTATGATTCGTTTTGTGATTGTTGATCCTATATCAAAAACACGTATTATAGATTTTGATGTTGAAGAGTTACGTTCTTTGTTAGAAGGCAGTGATAACTATGATCATTACTTCAACTAGTCCGTTACCCGATATTACAATTCCAACTTCTAAATCATTTGCAAATAGGGCATTGATCCTTGCTGCCTTAAAAAAAGAAGATGTTGAATTATTTAATCTTCCAAAAGCTCAAGATGTTTTGGATATGCTTGATGTCTTTCAAGACTTAGAGCTTATTAGTAATTGGGGAGAACACGTACATGTATTAAAGTCTTTTCCTGAAAATGAAGTTCTTTTTGGAGAGTATAAAGAACTTTATCTTGGCGAGGGAGGAACAACGATTAGGTTCTTGTTACCTTTTTTGGCACTTGGAAAACAAAAATATTTAATCAAGGTTCATCCTCGTTTTAAGCAAAGACCTTATAAAGACTTGTTAGTTCTATTAGAGCATTTGGGGGCAAGGGTAGAGCACTTAAGTGCTGATGATGAATTATGTTTTATACAAGGACCAATAAAACTTAAGCAAGTAGAAATCGATTGTTCGCAAACATCCCAAAATCTGAGTTCTTTTTTATTATTAAAACTGGCCTATCAATTCGACTTAGTAATAAAAAACCTTAGCTCATCTTTGACCTATGTAAAGATGACTGAAGAATTGGTTAATGCTTTTCATAAGCAGTCTCATTATACCATTCCTGTGGATATGAGCTCTGCAAGTTACTTTATAGCTTTGGGCTGTATACATCAGAGTTTAACAATTAAAAATATTAAGAATATTGATTCTTTGCAAGCAGACTCAAAAATATTTGAAATATTAGATTTGTTAGGCGTTGACTATAGTTTCTCAAGCTTAGGATTAAAAATTAAAAAAATTGAAAAGCCCAAGTCCTTTGAGGTAGACATTCGTAACTGTTTAGATCTAGCGCCAACCTTGGCTTTTATAGCAAGCTTTTGTTCAGGAACCTCTACACTTAAAAATATTATGAATTTAAAACACAAAGAGTCCAATCGAATATTGGCCATCATTGAAGTTTTAGAGAAATTTGGAGTCGTAGCTAAAGTCCAAGATGAAGACTTAATAATATTTGAAACAAACGTATTTAAGAAAATAGCTGAGATTACTGTACCTGAAGATCATCGAATCGTTATGATGGCAGCATTATTTTTAAAAACATTTGATGGTGGAAGCGTTCAACCTGAAGCCGCAATAAATAAGTCTTTTCCAGAGTTTTTTGAATTACTTGGCTGAGTCGATACAGTTGTCAGCGGTTAAGAAGGATTTAGCAAATAAAAAACCACCAGTAGATAACTCTACAACATCATTTTCATATTTCTCAGAAACTTTATAGGCGCTTTTTAACTTTGGATCTACACACTCTTCACGGATGATGACTTTGTCACCTCTACAAAGAGTATCTCCATCTTCACAAAGCTTATTTCCAACAAGATCATCAATCTTAACTTCTTTTTCACCTATTGATTTGCTCTTTATGATTACAGTTCTCTCCCTAAAGACATGTTTTTTGATGCTAACAACTTCATACTGCTTATTGATGGAGTTTCTATTCTCGTCAGCCTTTTCAACAACAAGAAGTGCTTTTTCTTTGGTACAAATATTATGTCCCTGCTGATTTAGCTTACAGATAGCGAAAGCAGAATTTGCGGAAACTAATAAAAGTAATGTAAAAACAGCAACTTGTCTCATCTTTATGGGTACCTCTTGTCATTTAGTTGGTAATTTGAGTAATAGTATCTAGTGAGATTTTATATGTATTTGAATTAATTTCAAGGACTTATGAAATATTTACACACCGGGTTAAGAGAGGTGGTGTTTTGACGATAAGTATATAAAGGAAATGTTATAAATGAGTGAGAAGTATCAGTTATTAGATTGTAGTGGCCTTAAAACCCACTTTGCTGGGGATGAAGAGATGATTGGACAGCTAGTTGAAGTATTTGCTGAGACTTATCCAGGCATACTGTCGGAGCTCAAAAACTCTATAGTTTTAAAAGACTTTAAAGTTATTGAAAGATCTGCTCATTCTTTAAAAGGAATGGTGGCAAATTTCTTTTCTGAAACGATTAAAGAGGATTGTTTTGCTCTTGAGAAAATGGGCAAAGATAAGGCTTTGAAAAATGTTGATCAATATATTGAGAAGATAGAATCAAATATTCCAAGGTTATTAGAAGAAGTTAAGTTATTTCTTGATGGTGGCGTGTAATGGGGTGTAAGTTATTACTTGTCGATGATGATCAAATGAATGGTAAGCTTCTTCAAAGCCGATTGGTAAAGCGTGGCTTTGAATGTGACTATGTCACAAGTGGCAAAGAGTGCCTTGAGTCTCTTAAGAAAGAAGATTATAGGCTTGTTCTTCTAGATATAATGATGCCAGATATGTCTGGAATTGATGTTTTAGAGCTTATTAGAAAAGATAAGAGGCCAGTTGAGTTACCTGTTATTATGGTAACAGCAAAAGACGAAGCAAGTGATATCGTTGACGCTCTTAAAAAAGAAGCGAGTGACTATTTAACAAAACCAGTAAACATCGATGTTGCAATTGCTAGAATTAATACTCAACTGCAAATTTTAAATCTAATTCAAGAAAGTTTAAAATCACAACAAGTCTCTACAATTAATACGATGGTAACCACACTTAACCATGAAATTAATAATCCTTTGGCCATCGCTGTAGGGAATTTATCAATACTGCAATCAAAGATTAATAAAGATGATCACCTGCTTGAAAGAGTTGATAAATTCCCTACAGCGATGGCCAAAGG
>CAXGOD010000121.1:0-6517 GCA_964011245.1 uncultured Bacteriovoracaceae bacterium
TTTACTGTTGTGTTTGGTTATAACTACTTCCGACAGCTAAGGAGCATAAGGAATCATAAGCCCTTCGCGTACATTTCCAGCTCCACAAACAACTTCCTTATCCTCTTCACCAAAATCGATAGTAACAAGGTTAAGCTTATCTGCTTCAGGGTGTTTTCTTAATGATTTGATTTTAGCAACCTTGATAAGTTCAAGGTGTTTATATGTTGTTGTTACTTCTTCAACCTCAGCTGTTGTCATTGTGAAATCATTTGCAAGATCATCAGCTTTCATATCTGGAAGAGTAACAAAGTCTTTAATCCAATTTAGTGAAATTAACATTTCTATATTTCCTTTTGAGTTCGGTCTTTTTAGTATGATTTAAATTGTTTGTTGAAACGAAGGTCCCCAGAGTGAAGATGACGAATATCTTCAATGGCATAACGAACCATAACAAGACGATCTAGACCTAGACCAAAAGCGAATCCATTATACTCTTCAGGGTCAATTCCACCGGCTTTTAAAACATTTGGATGAACCATTCCACAAGGAAGAAGTTCTAACCATCCAGAGTGCTCTGACTCACCCTTTTTTGGATCAGGTTTTTTCCAACGAATATCTAGTTCAAAACCAGGTTCTACAAATGGGAAAAATCCTGGACGTAGCCTAACTTCCATATCTTTTTTGAAAATCTCTTTTAGAAGAGTCTTCATAAAGTAAATAAGGTTTCCAACAGTAATATCCTTACCAACCATCATTCCTTCTAATTGGTGAAAACACATCTCATGAGTGGCATCAGTTCTTTCACAACGAAAAACCTTTCCGGGGCCAACAAACTTAAATGGAGGTTTTCTATTTTCCATTCCACGAACCTGGATACTTGAAGTATGGGTTCTTAAAAGGTGTTTTTTATCTTTAAACCAGAAAGTATCCTGCATATCACGTGCAGGATGGGTCTCAGGGATATTTAAGGCACCAAAGTTATGCCAATCATCTTCAATATGTGGCCCATCTAGAACCTCAAAGCCCATTGAAAGAAAAATATCTTCTACTTCTCTTTGGATTTTATGTACTGGGTGCATTCCAGCTGCATCTAAACCATGCTCTAAAAGTGAATCTCTAAGAGAAAAATCAATTTTATTCTCAGCAAGCTTTGCATTTACTTCAGTTATTTCAATTTCTGTAAGCTTATTTTGCACAGATTTTTCAATATCTTGTTTGATTTTATTTGAAACTGGTCCTATCTCTTTTCTCTGTTCTGGAGAAGCGTCCTTTAAAGACTTTAAGATCTCTGAAAGTGATCCCTTTTTCCCAAGAATTGTAGATTTTAAATTTAAGACATCAGCTTGTTTATTACAGCTTTGAATTTGTGCTTTGAATTCGTTATGCAAAGCATCTAACTTTTCCAACATAGTTTTACCCTATTATATTAATTATTAGCGCGGTGAGGTTATCATAAATGGTAATGGGAAGACAATTTTGCGAGAAAAAATGGCAATAAAAAACCCCGGTGAAAACCGGGGCTATAAGATAATCCATAAAAGGATAAGCGTGTTAGCTAAAAATGGGAGAAATCAAATCTCCTGTCCCATAAACTGGGCTGACTTGTAAATGTCTACTCTATAAACGTAAGTGGAGCTATGGCCCCAAAGTAACCTCCTGAAAAATCTCTCAACCCCTACTAAGCAGCTCACCACCACAAAGTAACCCGAATGTTAGCGGATGCACTTCCTTTGGCACCCAAAGGGTAAGAAATCATTCTACCGTTTCGGCAATCCCCTCAACCCATGCAGTATTGTTTAGGGCGGGACTTTGTTCCCAGAAGCTTTCGCAACCGGTCACCATTTCGACGGGCTTTCAACTGATTCCAGTTTAGGTCCATGCAAAATTTTGAACAACACTTTTTTTACAAATGTTTAAAAGTTCAATTGAATTAAATAGTTAGGATTTTTGAGAGGCGAAGGCCCAATAAAATATGCTGATAGCAAAATACCAAAAGCGAAAACTTTTGTTGGCATTTCAATAAATTGTATAGAATTTTACTTAAAGACCAGAGTCTAATAAATCTTGAAAATGTTCCTTTAATTCAGAAACACTGCAAAGAGCTGTACCTTTTTTAGCGACAACTACTCCTGAAGCACAGTTCCCAATCCAGCCAGCTTCTTCTAGAGTTGCGCCTGCTGCCATAGAAGCCACAATCGCGCTAATTGCTGTATCTCCAGCTCCAGAAACATCAAAGACTTCTTTTGCTACAGTAGGAATGATTTTTATCTCAGAAGAAAGCTTTGTATCTAACATCGCCATCCCTTCGGCACCTAATGTAATAATTATTTTTTCTAGAGAAAGTTTATCAATAAGGATTTCGGCCATCTCAGAAACTGAAGCTTTTTGATTATAACCTAATGCCTTAACCATGATCTCGCACTCTACTCGATTTGGTTTTAAAAGAGTGGCCCCTTTATACCAATGAGGAGGTGTACTTCTTGCTGGATCAACCGCAACAAGCTTCCCCATATCCTTACCTTGTTCTACAAGGTAGCTAATAACATTCTCTCTCAGAAGACCTTTTCCATAATCTTCTATAATGATTGCTGAGTGATCAGCCTTGAACTCTTCAAATCTATCTTTCATTCTGTTATAGGTTTCATTACTAATAGCATCTTTAGTTTCGTAATCAACACGACAAACTTGCTGAACTTCAGTTACGATTCTTTCTTTGAAGGTCGTCATACGAGATTCATCACGGACAATCCCCCAGCTTTTAAGTCCATTCTCATCCATTAGGTCTTCTAACTTGTTTGCATTATTATCATCGCCTATAACGCCACATAAAGTTGAGGTCACTTCCAGGCTTTTAAGATTATCAGAAACATTGGCCGCTAGACCAAGCTTCATCCATTCCTTTTCTACTTCTAAAACTGGAACAGGAGCTTCAGGAGAGATTCTTTTAACTTCTCCAAAAGTATATTTATCGACTCCAACATCACCTACAACCATTATTGGCTTAATTGAGTTGAAGTTAGCTAAAATATTATCAAAACGATCTCTAGAGATCATAGGGGCTCCTTAATAGTAGTTTTATTTAAGATACATTGAGATGGAGAAATTGACAAAAAAAACGCTTAAAACAGCTCTTTTCTTTGCTTGTAGAGTTCGATGATTTTATTTTTCACTGATTCGATATCAATATGAGAAGTATCAATTGCTACCGCATCATCAGCTTGCGTTAATGGAGCAATATCTCTTTCCTTGTCCTGGCGATCCCTTTCATCTATATCAGCTAGAATTTGTTGAATGCTAAACTTATCTTTGTTAGCAGGATCCTTTTCAACTAATTGCTCATATCTTCTTTCGGCCCTAACCTTTGAGTCAGCTGTTAGAAATACTTTTAATGCTGCATTAGGAAAAATAACTGTTCCAATATCTCTTCCTTCTAAAACGGAAGGTTTTTGTTTTGCTATCTCTCTTTGTTTGTCTTTTAAAAACTGTCGAATAACAGCAAACCTAGAAACTTGTGAAGCGAGAAGTGAGACTTGGTGTTCTCTAATTTTCTCGGTTAAGTCGACACCATCTATACGAATAAGAACTTGATCACTAACGCCATATTCAAACTTTATATTTGCTAGGATTTTTTGAGTTTCTGATAACTCAATGGCATCAAGCCCATCCTTGGAATAATCAATTGTCGTACTACTCAGTACATATCCTAAAGCCCTAAACATAGCACCAGTATCCAGATAAGTTAAACCCAACTCACTTGCTACAAGTTTAGCGATAGTAGACTTTCCAGAACCAGAAGGTCCATCAATGGCGATTACTTTTGACTTATTTGACATGCTTCTCCAATGAGGATTTAAATTCTTCGTTTAAAGGTAGCTGATCATATAAATCTTTATAAGTAACGGCCAGCAAAATGGGGTTAATTCCAAAGCTCAAATTGTGATTTTTCTCATTTAAATGATTTTGCTCAGACCACAGTGGATAGCTTTGTTCACTTACACAAGCATGATCTTCTAGGATAAGAGAGTACGCATATAACTCTTTTAAGCTAAGCTTTGATAAATTATCTGTTTGTTTTGAAAAAAGTGAAAATTCATGTGCTGGGTCAAAACAAAAATAATTATTGGTTTTAACCTTTGTTGATTGAATTGATTTAACCAGTGAACTTCTTTGCTCCAAAAAAAGAAAAAACTCTTCATTGAGAGTTTTTAGATCATTACGAAAAGCTGCTAAGTCTTTCATTAAATCCTTCTAACAAGAAATTTATAGGCACGCATAACCTTAGTAAGGTAAACGTTTTGAGTTCCAACTGGAAGATTATTTCTTAGTCTTTTTGACGTCCATCCTGGTCCCATATTGTAAGCAACTGTTGCATAACGATGATTATAGTTAAAAGACTTTAAAAGTTTTTTTAGATAAAGAACACCTAATTCAATATTAACAAGCTTTTTCACATACTTTTTAAAGTGCTTTGGCCCTACATCAAAGTGAAAGTAGTCTTGAATATTAAAATCATCTTGTTCAACTAGAAGATAGTCTCCCCTAGCTCTTAACTTTTTATATAAATACTTTCTAGTATCTGGCATTACTTGCATTAACCCACTTGCACCAACATGACTTCTGCTCGTTGGTCTAAAGTGACTCTCTGTCCACATTACAGATACAACCCATAAAGGATCAACTTGATATTTTTCAGAAATAACTAGAACAGAACGAAGATAGTTTTTAGCTTTTGCTCTAAGATTTCTTGGAAGCATAAGCGCCATTTTCTTTTCTGCTTCATCTTGATTTAGATTTTCAAGAAAGTCTAACGACTTAGTGAAAAAACCTAATGATGTATATTTAAAAGAGTAGAATTCATCTTGAGCAGGTGCAAACTCAACAACCTGAATAGGATCTGCAATCTTAGTTGCTCCCCCCATAACTTCTTGAACTGTTAACTTTGCTTTCTCTTTATAGAACTTATGCACAATTTCAACATTAAGGTCAAAGAATCCTGGCTTACTAAAAAAAGCAAGTGCTGCGAAAGCGATCATCAAAAGAATCGCTTTTACTTCAACTAGATTCAACGCACCTAGTATAAATGTCCAAACTCCCCCACTTGAGCGAGTTTTTCCTTCTGTATATTGCATAGCGGGGAGTTTTTAGCCCAAATAGTGCATGAAAGTAAATAAAATTATTGTAAATCGGGTGTTTTTTACAGAGAATTAGGGCCACTATTTTTTGTAACTGACTGATATCTAATGATGGAGAATATATGAGTACTAATAGGCTTAAGGACGAATCAAGCGCTTATCTAAAACAACATAAGGACAATCCAGTTCATTGGTGGCCTTATGGACCAGAAGCTCTGCAAAGAGCTGCTGATGAGAACAAACCTATTTTCTTATCAATCGGGTATTCTTCATGTCATTGGTGTCACGTTATGGCCTCTGAGTCATTTGAAGACCAAGTAACAGCTGACTTTTTAAATGAAAACTTTATTAATATTAAAGTGGATAGAGAAGAGCTTCCAGATGTTGATCAATATTTTCAAATCGCCTGCCAAATTATGAATGGACGTGGAGGCTGGCCTTTGAGCGTCTTCTTAACTCCAGATATGAAACCTTATTTTGTGGGAACTTACTTTCCAAAAGTTGGAAGTGAAGGTGTCCCAAGTTTTATGGATGTTATAAGAAACCTAAAAATTGCTTACCATGAAGATAAAGATACAGTTAATAAAAATGCTGAGCAAATCGTAGATGCGATTACACAAGCTCCTACTATTGAGCAAAGAGTTGAGTTTGAGGGACACTTTCCAGGTGCTGCTTCAATTCTTAATGCTCTAAAAGACCACCAGGATTTAGAAAATGGTGGTTATGGTAAAGAGCCTAAATTTCCTCACTTTTCTTTTTTAGAGTGGTCAGTTGAACATATGCTAGAGGGAATGGTTCCTGAGGAATATGGAAAACATATAATTGAATCTATTGAGAAGATGTTAATGGGTGGAATATTCGATCATGCTCGTGGAGGAATCCATCGCTATAGTGTCGATAAGTCTTGGACTGTTCCTCACTTTGAAAAGATGCTTTACGATCAAGCTGGTTTATTAAGGGTTTTAGCAAAAGTCAGCCTTATCTACCCAAGTCCACTGGTTTATGATGCTCTTATTCAAACACTTGAATACTTAAGAGTAGAAATGCTTAGCGAAGAAGGATACTTCTTTAGCGGACAAGATGCTGATTCAGAAGGAATGGAAGGCCTATACTTCACATTCAATAAAGATGAGTTTATCGATGCCTTAGTCGACTTTGACGAGTCATTGAGTGACAATATGGAAACGTACCTTAAGTGGTTTAATATCACTGAAGAAGGAAACTTCGAAAGAAAGTTAAATGTCATTACGTTAAATCCAGAATTTAAAGATGATTACTATTCTCCAGAAGGATGGAATCAAGTAAGACAAATAAGACATGCCCTACTTGAAGATAGAAAAGGAAGAGTTCCTCCTGCAACTGATAATAAAGGAGTAGCAAGCTGGAACTTCCAAATTCTTTCT
>CAXGOD010000122.1:0-6512 GCA_964011245.1 uncultured Bacteriovoracaceae bacterium
TTATAAGGCCAAGTCCTAGTGGTGATAGTTTAGGTGGAGTCGCTTCTAAAACTCGTGAATCAATGCTTTTATGTGAGGCAGCTGGATACGATGTGATTATTGTAGAAACTGTAGGTGTTGGACAATCCGAAGTAACAGTTTCAAAAATCGTTGATTTCTTTCTCTTGTTAATGCAACCAGGTGGAGGAGATGATCTTCAAGGAATTAAGAGAGGAATCTTAGAGCTTGCTGATCTCGTGGCAGTTAATAAGGCAGATGGAGATCAACTAACTCAAGCTAAGATAGCTAAAAGAGAGTATGAAACAGCTCTTCATATCTTAAGGCAAGAAGAAGTTTGGCAACCAAAAGTCATCACTTGTAGTGGGCTTATAGGTATAGGGCTAGAAGATATTTGGTCTCAAGTTGAGGACTTTTATAAGCTTATGAGAAAAAAAGACTATCTAGAAGAAAAAAGGTCAATGCAACTTGAGTTGTGGGTCTGGGAACTTCTTATGGAGAAAATTCGCTTAAGCTTAAAAAATAATACAAAATTACATAAATCAATAAGTTCCAGCTTATCAGAGATTAAAGATCACAAATCAACCGTCTTAGATCTTGTAGATGATTTATATGATGAAGTCCTAGGAAAAAAATGATGGAAGTGGACTATACAAAATCTAAAAAGCTAAGAGCACAATATGTTTTGGAGCAGCTTGAAGCGTATTATCCAACGACACCAATTCCTCTTGATCATAAAGATAATTATACACTTCTGATTGCTGTACTTTTATCGGCTCAATGTACAGATGAACGTGTTAACCAGATTACTCCAAAACTTTTTAAAATGGCAAATACGCCTCAAGAAATGGTGAAAAAGTCAGTTGAACAAATTAAAGAAATTATTCGTCCATGTGGGCTAAGCCCTAGAAAGTCAAAGGCCATATGGGAACTTTCTAGAATCATTATTGATGAACATGACGGTGAGGTTCCCGAGAGCTTTGAAGAACTTGAGAAACTCCCAGGTGTTGGTCATAAAACAGCTTCAGTAGTTATGAGCCAGGGCTTTGGCCATCCTGCATTCCCAGTTGATACTCATATCCACAGGCTGGCACAAAACTGGAAGCTTACTACTGGAAAAAGCATTGCTCAGACTGAAAAGGACTGTAAACGTCTTTTTCCTGAGGATAAATGGAATAAATTACACTTACAAATAATATTTTATGGAAGAGAATATTGTACAGCGAGGGGATGCAAAGGATTAGTATGCCCAATTTGTAAAACACTCTATCCAAATAGAAAACGTGCCATCATCAAGAAGGGATAATATGCAAACTTCAATACCAAAAGAGTTACAATCATTAGTTTATTGGTCCATTAAAATGCTTGGAGAGGGAATTGAAAAACACTATGGAAAAGATGTTTATAAACTTGTAGAAAGCACCCGTAAAAAGATGAAATCAATTAGATCTTCTGATATGGAAGAGACATTGAAAGTTTTAAAATCAGTTCAAAAAAAATATGAAAAAGAAGGAACTGAAGAATTAAAGATGGTTGCTCAATCTTACTCTCTTATGCTTGAACTTATTAACCGTTGTGAAAGTGCTTATAGAACCTGCCGATTAGCAAAACGAAAAGACAAAGATTATAAAAATAAACCTCATGCCATCATTTTCGTTTTTACTGCTCATCCTACTGAAGCAAGATCTCCAGAAGTTCTCTTTATCTTTCAACAAATCTACTATGCTCTAATCGATGCTATTGAAAATGGAAAAAGCAAAAATGATGAAAGATTAAAGTATCTTCTTTCATTAGCTTTAACGACTCCGATAGCCAGAAAATCGAAACCTACGGTAGAGGATGAAGCAAAACACCTATACTCTTATATCTTAAGAAATGAAATACTTTCTCAACAGATAGAATTCTTCAAAAAGGGAATAACTGTTAACTTTAGAAGCTGGGTAGGGGGTGATAAGGATGGTCACCCTGGTGTAAATGAAAAAACTCTACAGATGAGTTTTAATCACTCCAGAGAAAAAATAGTTGAATGGGTTGAATTTAGATTAAATCAAGTCCTAAAAGAATCAGCGGTGATTCATATGACTAAGGCCAAAAGAGATGCGCTTAAAAAACATTTTGATATTTGTTTTAAAGAGCTTAAGGGTCTTCGTAAAATTAAAGATGAAGATGGTAAAAGGATCGTATCATTTAAGAAAAAATTTTTAATTTTAAAAGATAAGTTTACTCTTTTAACAAAAGTTGAATCCCCCGATTTAAACAATATTAAAATTCTATTGTGGCTTTATCCAGCAATGGTACTACCTCTTGAAATTAGAGAAGATAGTGAACTCGTTCACGCAGCACAAAAGAATGAAAAGCTGGCCATCGTTAAGATGCTTAAAAAACTGAAATCTCTTTCTAAAGGCTATCACCCTAAGTGGTATGTAAGAGGTTTTGTTTTGAGTATGGTTGAAGGGGCTCGTGATATTGAAGCCGGTTATCAGTTAGCGGTTAAACATCTTGGCAGCTACGCGATTCCTGTTGTTCCTCTTTTTGAAAATGCTTTTGCATTAAAATATGCTGATAAAATATTAGGAGAGTACTTTAAGAGTAACCCTAAGGTTTTAAAGGAACATAAAGACAATTGGAGTACTCGTTTTGAAGTCATGTTAGGTTATTCAGACTCGTCAAAAGAATCAGGTGTCTTTCCAAGTCGTTTTCTTATTTCCCAGGGCTTGATTAATATGGATCACTTCTTATCTAAAAAAGGTCTTACTCCGGTTTTCTTTCACGGTTCAGGGGGAAGTATAGAAAGAGGTGGTGGTTCAATTAAAGAACAAACCCAGTGGTGGCCAAAGTCAGCTGTTCAAATTTTTAAAGCAACAACTCAAGGGGAGATGATTGCAAGGAACTTCGCTGGTGACCTTATAATGAAAAGCCAGGTAGAAAAAATTGTAGATCAATTAAGTTATACAAATCCCAAAAAACGCTCAGGTGATAAAAAGACATTAGAAAAATTTTCACAAGCAATACAAAGAAGCTATCAAAATACAGTTCAGACAGATGTTTTCTTTGAAAAGATTCTTCAAGCGACACCTTATAATTACCTCGATGTACTAAAGATTGGCTCTCGTCCAAGTAAAAGACAAACTGCGGGAAGAAAATTAAGAGCAATTCCATGGGTACTATGTTGGACTCAATCTAGAGTTTTATTCCCAACATGGTGGGGAGTAGGAAGTGCTTTTCAGTGTTTAACGGAAAAAGAACAAGATGAGATGAAGTCAATTTATGCTAATAACGAGCTTTTAAGCTCATTTGTTAAAAGCTTGGGCTTTACGTTAAGAAAAGTAGAGCTTTCAATTTGGAGAATGTACTTAGACCAACTAGATATTCCTAAAGGTGAAAAAGAAGAACTTTTTGCAGTTTTCGCTAATGAATTTGAATTAACCGTTAAGTTCTATAGAGCAATTACTGGAGAAAAGAACCTTCTATGGTTTAGGCCATGGCTTGGGCAATCAATTTATTTTAGATCATCAATGATTCATCCATTAAATTTAATCCAGATTGAAGCAGCTAAAAGAAAAGATGAAGATCTTCTACGTGAAACCGTTACAGGAATTGCATGTGGGATGATGACGACAGGTTGATATGGGATTTATAAAAAACTATTATGATGCTCACTTTCTACCAATACTTGTTGAGAAGATATGCTCTGGCTTTGATTTTATGGCCCTAAGAGAAAAGAAACTCAAAGAGATCTCTGGGATTGGGTTAGAGCTTGGTGTTGGAGTAGGTTTAAACTTAAAGTATTACTCAGATAAAGTGACTAAACTCTATATTATTGAGCCATGCGAAAAATCTATGACCCGTGCTTTAGAAGCTGCTAAGGAATGTACATTTGAAGTTATTCCCGTTTATTATACAGAAGATAATAAGATTCCTTTACCTGATGAAAGCTTAGACTTTATCAATTCTACTTGGACCATTTGTACAATCCCTGATATTAAAAGTGTATTAATTGAAGTAAAAAGGCTTTTAAAAGAAAAAGGCAGATTTTTTTTCTTAGAGCATGGACTTTCACCTGACTCAGGTGTTACCCGTGTTCAAAACCTTTTAAACCCTGTTCAAAAAAACCTCGGTGGTGGATGTCATCTTAATCGCAAGATAGATAAGATTATTCTTGAAGCAGGTTATGAAATAAAAGAACTTAAAAACTTTTATATGCCAGGATTAAAATTTGGTGGGTACCAGTACTCTGGATATGCGAGTAAAAAATAATGGAGAATAAATGAAAAAAATAATATTAAGCATCGTTTTCTTTCTAGTTACAAGCTATGCACTAGCTTTTCAAGGTTTAGTAAAAGATGTGAAACAAACTAATACATATACTTATTTAGAGGTAGAGGGCGAAAAACAAACTATCTGGATGGCCGTTACTAAAAGGAAAGTTGATAAAGGTGAAATTATTGATGTTGATCTAGGAAAACCCTTTAAAAATTTTCAAAGTAAGGCATTAAATAGAACATTTAAAGAACTACATTTAGTTTCACAGTATAAAATAAATGGCACTACTGTGGGGGCCAGTTCTCCAAAAGTTAAGAAGAAGGCGCTTAAGGCAAATATTAAACTTGGAAGTATTAAAAAAGCTGACTACTTAATCTCTGAAATCTTTCAAAATAAAGATAAGCTTGCAGGTAAGACAATTACTATTAGAGGGAAAGTCGTGAAGTTTGCTCCAAAGATTATGGGAAAAAACTGGATTCACCTGCAAGATGGAAGTGGCAAAGCTGGAACAAATGATCTTACAATAACTAGCCAAGAGACAGTTAAATTTGGTGATATTGTGCTTTTTAAAGGTAAGGTTGTCACCAATCAAGATATTGGTGCTGGCTATAAGTATGATGTTCTTTTAGAGGAAGCTAAAGTTATAAAATAGTAGCTATCTCATCACCAAGCTTAATAAAGCTTTCACGGTTCTCCATACTATGAATCAGAATATCTTCACTTGGCTTCCATTTACCTTTTTGTCCAAGTAATATAACTGTGGAAGCCCCAAACTCGAAGTGTCCTTTAAGTTGACCTTTTTGAAACTCAGTAAGGTTAGGATTTTCTTGTATGATCTTTCCAACACACATGGCCCCAACTTCAATATAAGCAAGCTTTCCAAAATTCTCAGTTTCCATAAGAGTGATTTGCCTTTCATTATCAATAAAGATGTCACCTTTATGCTTGAGTGCGAGAACATTCACCGAGTGAAAAACACCTCCCACTTTCCAGCTTTTGGTGATTTTTCCATTATCAGGGAAATGAAAGTGATGATAATCAATAGGGCACAGTCGGATAATAATTATAGGGCCACCCATAAATTCACAAGCTAGGTCTGTGTCGTTTAAAAGCTTCTCTGCACTAAGATGAGCTCCCTTTACGGGGTATTTGTGATCTTTTGTGATCTCTTCATAGGCCAAAACTCTACCTTCAGCAAAGGCACTCATTACATGAGAACTCTTATTGAAAGGTCTAATGTCGTCTTTAAATTTTCTTAAGAAGAAGTCTGAATAATTTCGAAAAGGACCATTTTCATACATATCCATATCGATATCGTAGTCATGAATATCTTTTTGAATTTGTTTGAGACTAAACTTTGAGTTTTTATAAAGCCCATAGATAAAATTAAATTTTCTTTTTGAAAAAACATAATCAAGTAGCTTTTTGCCAATAAGGTTTTCATAGCACCGCTTTACAAACCAATCTGCATAGACTTGGTCTTCTTTAACCTTTTGTTCATACCTATCCCAGAACTTCAAAGGCTTAGACATGTGAATTCCTTTGATAGATATCTATAATATAAATTTGAGTTTTTTCTTTATTGATAACTGTTGGGAAAGTCTCTGTAAGCTTATTATAACCAGTAGTATCGAGGTTTCTGTTAATATGAAAATAATATCTATGGACTGTTAGAGCTTTTGTATTTAGTTTCTTTTTGATCTTTTGTAGATAGACTTCTTCAAGATCCTCAGGGAAGTAGGAAAGAATATCGGAAAAAGAAACAAAGTCGATATTCGTATCAAATTTCTCGATATTACTAAAGAGATCACCTTGATAAAAATTAATCTTACAATTTTTAACTCCCTCTTTCATTTTAAAAAATATTTTTTCTTCTGTTTCAAAGGGAGCATGTTTAACATCTATGATGCCACTAAAAAGAATAAGTTGTAAAAAGAAGCTCTCCTTTGGTGTAAAAAGAGAAAAAAGTTTATCAAACATTTGGTTATAATATTTAGAGTAACTAATATCGATGTTTTTCTTAGGATGGTTGCCCTTGTAAAGAAGGGCATTAAGCATAGTAGAGTTTCCAAGAACAGAAACCAGTAGTTTCCATTTAAGTCTAGGAAAATCATTTTTTAAATAACTAGCAAACTGATAGTGGTCATCGAAACTTTTAAGTTTTTCGATGTGCTTTTCACCTAAGATTTTTTGAATAATCTTGCTTAGCTTTATAATCGCCTTTTCATAGCTTCCACTATAAAGCAGAGGCT
>CAXGOD010000123.1:0-6500 GCA_964011245.1 uncultured Bacteriovoracaceae bacterium
TTAGAAATAAGGTCATACTTTTCTCCAAGAGATCTACATTTCCAGAGTGCCTCTTTCTGAGTGATATTCGTCCAAGGTGGAGAACTTGCCTTAGGCACTGGAAAGCCTGATTCATACTTAGATTCATATTTCATTATACAAAATGCAGAAGTACCAAAGTCTTCATCACCTTCAATTTTTAACCAATCATCAGAGGGACAAAATGGAGTAATAGTGTCATTATTATCATCTATCGAAGGCAGGTCAATATCCTGAACTGAGCAAGCACTAATTAATAATAAAAAGGTAAAAATATTAAATATTCTAAAATTCATAACAAGTTATCGAACATTATCGAAACAAAGATAAAGGTTTTTTATTAGACCTTAAAATTGTGTTTTTATGGGGCATTTTTTTTCGGAGTATTAAGGTTGTACAAAAAAAATAAATTAAAAATGAGTTAAAGTCGATAATGGTAATATGAAGATGATGACAGTTTGGATATTCATTTTTGTTTGTTTTAGCTGTTTTTCAAAAGAGAAAATTAATAAGAAGACATGTCATCCATTCAATAAAAATGATCTTAAAAAATATTATGGTAAGGCTAAAATTTCATATATAGAATATGAGCGCCTGATCAAACATCGAAAAAAAAATGTCCAAAAAGGCGATAATCTCTTGGATATAATGAAAAAAGATATATTTAAATACCCCAACATTCAGGAAGTCTTAAAAAGAGTGAAGAATATAAATAGGTTAAACACAGACATTATAAAATATAACAATGTTATCATTTTGCCTTTTTGTAGGGGAAACCTAAAGGCCAGAAGAGTTGAGTCTGTTAAAAAGCATACTAGTCACTTCAAACCGACGAGTAAAACAATAAAAGAACCTAAGCAAACAGCTTTTAATTTAAATTATGGTTCTTTAGAGATTGTAAATGGCCTAAAAAGTTTAAGCATGAATTTTACGACACTAAGCTCTTCTTATAAGTTCAAAAAACCTTTCTCTATTAAATTGGGACTTAATAAATTTTCGAATCTCAAACATACAGATTCATCTAAAATTGTGAATCCTGAATCTATCTTTCCTAGTATGGGAGTTTCAACATTTATAAAATCCAATTCTTGGAAAGTCTCATTTTCCTTTGATCGAATGTATTACTTTCTATTAGATAATAATCCTGGTGTTTTTTCTGTAAAACCCGAAATCGTAAATAGGCTTTCAATTAAGCCAACTTATCAGCTAAACAGCAGACTCACTGCCTATATTACTTCTGGAGCGATTCGGGGATTTTCTAATAATGATATTCAAGGCGTTGATGCTTCAGCTGGACTGTTATACTTCATAGATAGCGATAGAAAGTTCAGCATTAGTGGAACTATTTATCAAAACAAAGTATCCCACAAAAAATCTTCCAAAGATGATGTTTCCACAGTATCGATCCTAGGATTAGGATATAGGTTTTAGAGGTATTGGATCAGCTACATTCTATTTCCAAACGACAATGTGTAAGCAACTACTTTTCTATTACAAGTGACTTTAACTTGATATGAATTTTTAAGAAATATATCCAATGTTCTTTGATTCACTAGTTTGAATTTTTTCTAGGTCACATATTTTAAGCTCTACATGATATTTCAAACCATCTTTAATTAATTCTTTATTAAATATTTCTTTGATTTTCGCTATATGTGTTGAAAAAAAACGTTCCCAGGAGACTTTTCTAAGTCTTACTTGATCATTTAATAAGTCATCAAGTGTTTCTTGGATATATTCTTCAATAGTTTCTGTAGAATAAAAATATTAATATTTTTATTCTACTTAGCGCCTATTTAGTCCTAGAGATTAAAGAGTAAGAATTAAATTTTTTAACATTTCTGGATCACTGCCGGGGCCTATAGTTAAAAGCTTTGGACCTGTGACTGGCTCTCCGCCGTTGTATGGCCTTACAAAGACTTCTCCATTTGGCGTTCTTTCAAAATGCGTGTAGTGCTTGTTATCATCAACACGTGTGCAACCTTTTACTCGAAGCACTTCTTGCGGAATACTATCAATAATCTTAGTCAGTTTAACCGAATCAATTGGATCAGGAAGATCAACTGAACATGATGACCAATGTGATTTATTATGTTCCATCTTTTTAGCTTTATTATTACTTGGGTTTAGCTTACAAAAAGATGTGATATCAAGTTTATCCCAGTGTGTGATAATGGCAGTAACATTAATCATTCTAAGATCTTGCTCAACTTGTACAAGTCTTTCGATATCAACCTTATCCACATAGTTTAAAACAATTACTGATGATACTTGAACCTGATTGGCCTCTAGTTCATTATCAAAGCCGCGTTTTTGCCAATTACGTACATCAACCACTGCAATCTGAACTGGTGGTAAGAAACGCTCATCCACACCTACTCCTAAAAAGCCCATTAAACTAACGGCGTCCGTTGTTCCATTTGCTTCTATAAGAGTTATGCCATTTTCTCTAGAAGGAATGCGGTTAACTTGATCTCTTAGTTCGTTAACTCCTGAGCAACAAATACAACTGCCGCTTAGTGCATTAACTTGTTTTGGATCTAAGAACTTTAAAAAGTCTTGCGCATCCATATTTGCATTTTCATAGTCATTCAATATTAGAAATGGATTCCATTTCTTTTCTAAAAAGCTTTGAACAACTTCTTTTAGAAGCGTTGTTTTTCCTGCTCCTAAGAATCCAACTATAACAATTATTGCTTCCATTTAAACTCCTATTTAGTACAAAGCCCCTGGCCCTTTAAACATTTGCATTTTCTAATGTTAAGAATGTGTGCAGATATAAGTAGAACCGCTCCAATGATTGCCAAATAAATCATAGCCGTCTCATCGTTGTGAACTTCATGATGTCCATATCTATTACCGTGCTCTTCAGAGTGATGCATCAATTCATTTAGATAACCTATTGCAAAGAAAACGAGTCCAGAAAGACCAAGTCCTAGAGTTAATTTCGATTTATGAATTTTAAAATGCTTATAAATTGATTGGTGAAAAGTAAAGGCCACAAAAAGAATCATTGCGGTATGAAACCAAGGAGATTGCATTGAGTGCCCAACAACAGGCAAGTATAATATTAACAGTGGAGTTACTAAGCAATGAACACCGCAAAGTGTAGAAAGAATTACTCCTAAGTAATCATAGCTTCTTTTATTCGTTATATTTGATTCATTCATTTTAACAACATCCTTTATTGTCACAACAACCAGATTCTTTTTGTAAAGATCCCAAATATAATTCTTCTTTAGTCGCAGCTCTTAGTGAAAGTATATTTACATCAAAAAATAAAGACTCACCCGCCAGAGGATGGTTTCCATCAAGAAGCACGCTATCATCTTTTAGCTCTATTACTTTCATAATTTGTGTACTTCCATCATTTGCTTGCATATGAAACTGCATTCCAACTTTTAGGCGATCAGCACTTTCACCAAACTCCTCATTCTTAACCCATTCAACAAGAGTTTCATCCCTTAAACCATAGGCATCTTGAGCGCTGACAACTGCTTTTACATCGTCGCCGATTTTCTTACCTGTTAACTCTTTTTCAAGACCAGGGATAATATTATCTTTACCGTGGATGTAGACAAGAGGACCTTGCTCTTTTGAGCTATCTAATACTTCTCCTGCACCATTGGTTAAGGTATAATCTATCTCAACAACTAGATCATTTTCTATAACTGTCATAATTTTTCCTAATATTATAATTCAATGCATAGCAGCAGTGAATAAACCTATAACAATAAATAAGCCGCCTTGAACATATCCCCAATCAAATGAAGATAACTTATTACCATTTAATTTATTTAATACTTTTTGTCCGCCAAAGTTAAATACTATAACAACAGACATAAGGGCGAAAAACATTCCAAAAGCAAAGTATAATACGCTTTGCAGCCCCAAATATGTATTACCAGTAGAAACTCCACTAAGATATGCCACAATTACAGTTGGGCAAGGTATTACACCTGTTGCAAAACCAATTAATCCTGAAGTTAAAAGACTAGATTTTGAAATCTGCTTTTTGGCTTCATCTTCATGATGATGGCCATGATCGTGTTTATGATCACTACCGCAACAGTTTTTATGTAAGTCATCGCCTCTTCTCACTTTTATGATAACCCAAATACCGAGTGCACAAATAATACCTCCACTTAAGTAACCTAAGAAATGAGACATCTGATGAAGTCCTTCTTCAGAAGCGTTATGATGTAAAATATAGTGAGAGATAAAAGCAATTAGAAATACAGCTGCGGAGTGCGTCAAAGCTGAAGAAATTGAAATAACAAGCCCATCTTTCCAAGTCTTTTTACCTGAAGCTAAATATGTAAATAGTGCAGTTTTACCATGACCTGGCTCTAGCGCATGCAAAAAGCCAATACTTAATGCAATCCAAGAAGTCATAACTGTTCCTTCCATAGGACCTCCCTTTAAAAATGTAGTTTATCCAATTCACACTATTTTTGCAAGTGACTTGCAATTTCATCATCTCTAGATTAAGTTCTTTTTATGAATATTGAGCATACGCCACGTGAAGCAAACCAAAAGATTGCTAATTATATTAAAGAGTCAATCAAGAAGATGGAATCACTCGATTATTCTATAGATGAATCATTTAATGAAAGTGATTTAGCTCAGGTACTACGTGAAGACCTTCCTGGTGCCTTTGAGAATGATAATAAGAATACATTAATTTTTGATATATGCAAAATAACAAGTGCTTTTCTTAATGGAACTCAAGGTAAAAACGTAAGGCTGCAGCTTATGGTTGTTACTACAAATAAGTGTCGGTTTTTTCATGTAGATAATAACATACAGCGCCTTTTATGTACTTATTCAGGTCCAGGTACAGAGTGGCTAGAAGAAGACAATATTAACAGAGAGTGGCTAGCTCATGGAATGAACGATAAAGTGGTTAAAGATAAGAACAAAGTAAGAGAATCTAAAAATTTTGACCTTCTTCTTCTCAAAGGAAAGAAATATAGTTTAGATTGCAAAGGTGCCGTTCATCGTTCACCAGAAATTAAAAATAACAACAATACAAGAGTCCTATTAAAGATTGATGAAATAAATGTGAATAACAATGTTTTAAATTAAAGAGACAAAAAAACAAAGGAAACACATGAAAAGATTAATAATTTTAACAGTTGCACTAGTATCAATATCAGCTATTGCCGAAACAACAGTTACTGGAAACTTAGACAACTTAAAAGGTGAATTCAGCAATGGGTCAGCTTTAAGTTTTTCAACGACTATTAACAAAAGTTTAGTTGTTGAGTGTAATGAAGCTTACGGAGTTGTTGGTTTATCGGATGTTGACTATGCTGCTTACAATAGAATCACTCCAGGTATCACAATTTCAAATGCTGAATGTGATAAAGCGATCGCAGAGATAAAAACAGGAAAGACACTATCTTTTACATTTGAAAAAGACACTTCTAGCTGTAACTTTTTTGGCTGTAAGTACAACACTTCTTTAAAATTAGATTAGTTACTTTGAATAATAGAAATCCTAGTCAGAAAAACCGTGGGGATTTATGAATCATATGATTTTTTTCACTCTATTAATCCTTTTTTTTATATCATTTTCATCTTTTGCCCATTCAAGAAAAGATAGGTTAACTTTAAGAGAAGATTTTCTTTCGTATGGTGTAAAATCTCTTATTAAACAAAAAAATAACTTCAAGCCGACTCAAGAGAAATTCGAGTTAGGTCGTAATCTATTTTTTGACAAAATTATATCTGGAAATAAAAATATCTCATGTGCGACTTGTCATAGGCCGTCTATGGGAACTGGCGACTTTCTTCCAGTATCGATCGGAGAGGGTGGTCAAGGCTTTGGAACAAATAGAAAAATTAAAAACGCAAGGTTAATCCCTCGGAATGCACCTCCAATTTTCAACAGAGCCCTAGTGGGACATACGACAGTTATGTGGGATGGAAGAATTTCACGTAGTAATGATGGTATATTTAAGACTCCAGAGCCAGGACTTAACGGAAACTCTCCTAGACTTTCTCATATTACAAGACAGCTAGAATCAACTCTAGCGGCGCAAGCTCTTTTTCCTGTGACAAGTCATGATGAAATGAGAGGATTAAAAGGCACGAATGAATTAGCTGATGCAAAGTCAAACCAGGAAGTTTGGAAAAAAGTTACAAAAAGAGTTGTTGCAATCAGATCGTATAGACTACTGATAGAGCAAGCTTATCCGAATCAAAGAACAGACAAGATTAATTTCGGACACCTTGCGAATGCAATTGGAACTTATGAAGGAATTGCCTTTCGTTCTATAAATACTGCCTTTGATCGCTTTATGCTGGGTCAGCTCTATGAGCTTTCTGACTCACAAGTTCGCGGAGCTAAGCTCTTTGCGGGAAAAGCCCGATGCATAGAATGTCACAATGGACCATTTTTAAGTGACTTTAAGTCTCACAGCTTAGCTGTACCACATATTGGACCAGGAAAGAGTGAATCTTCAAATGACAGAGGG
>CAXGOD010000124.1:0-6500 GCA_964011245.1 uncultured Bacteriovoracaceae bacterium
CTTTTATGACTGATCCAATTTTTTTTAGTATTAATTTCATCAGCTCCAACTATGCAGTAGGTTTTTTCAACTTCTTCTTCATCAATGATTGTAACTGTCGCTCCAAACATGACGAGCTCTGATTCAATTAATTCTGGATTTACGATATTGGCATTTGTGATTTGCTTCTTTAGAAAGCGCATACGGCGATCAATTTCTCTAAGACGCTTTTTTCCATAAAGATAATCGGCATTTTCGGATCGATCTCCATTCCCAGCAGCCCACTGAATGACTTTTAAGATTTCCGGGCGCTCTTTAAGAAGGAGCTCATCATGCTCCGTTGTTAAAAGTTCATAGCCAGTTGGAGTTATATAATTAGTTTTCTTTTTTTGCATTTGGATCTACCGCCGCAATATTGATGGCATCACTTGACCATGCAGGTGCATCGTGAAGAACTGTTGGCACTTCCGCTAAGTTATTTGCAACTGACCACATATCTCTATGAATCGGTCTGTGAAACTTTTCTTCTTCCATACGGTGTAAAAGAGTAATAAGGGGATCGTAATAACCTTCAAAATTAAATAGAACTAAGGGACCTGTATATTTTCCAAGTCGCTTATTTGTCATCCACTCAAAAAACTCTTCCATTGTTCCACATCCACCAGGAAGAAATATTGTTGCATCTGACTCAGTCATCATTCTATATTTTCTTTCGGCCATATCTTTTGTGGTGTGAAGATTTGTTAAATCATTATGCTGCCATTCAACGGCAATCATAAATTCAGGCATATAACCATCTACTTGAGCTCCCTTGTCTAGGGCCCCATCAGCAACTCTACGCATTAGACCTCTTGCACCACCACCATAAACAACATCATGTCCAAGCTCTCCTAACTTCTGACCTAATTGGTAGGCCATGTCTAAAAAGCGTTGATCACAGGCATCAGATGAGCCACACATAATTCCAATTCGTTTATATTTCATAGAGTTTTCCTAAGTTTTTATTTGTATTTTCTAATTGCGCTAAGTCGTGCGCCAATCGAGGAATAGGTTATAATATTTAGACCAAAAAGATAAGGAGATCAAGGTGCTAGAAAAAAATACTGCTAATGATGTTATTCATGAAGCTATTAGTCTTGGAGCGGACTTTTGTGATATTTTCGTTGAAAGGACTCCTACCCAACTAATTTCATTCAATAGCTCTAAAGTAAAGGCCATTAATAGTGGTATTGATTTTGGGATTGGTGTTCGTTTAATTTATGGTGATCAAGCTCTTTATGCTTATACAAACTCAAATAGAAAAGAAGACCTTATAGATCTTACACGCAAATTAGCAGCTTACTATAAAAGAGATCCAAAACAAGAAATCGGACCTTTAGACTTTTCTAAAGCAGTGTCTTACAAAGACATAGCTGCAGTTCCAGACCGTGAAGTCGATCTTGCTCATAAAATTGAAGTTCTTAAAAAAATGGATGAGCTTACTCGTGCAGAAAGTAAATATGTTGACCAAGTTAGCCTAAACTTTATGCATAAAGAGCAAGAGATAGAAGTTTTCGATTCAGAAGGATTATATGCTACTGAGAAAAGACCCTATGTTCGTCTAGCTACAACGGCTGTTACAAAAGATGGAGATAAGCAAGCAACAGGATCAAATCATCCAGGGGCTCGTGGAGGTTGGGAGTTTGTTGAAGGAATTGATCTTAAGGAATTATCACAAAAAATTGTTAAACAATCAGTAACAGTTCTTCATGCTGACCCATGTCCGGCAGGCACAATGCCAGTAGTTATTGATAATGCTTTTGGTGGAGTTATTTTTCATGAAGCTTGTGGACACTTACTGGAAACAACAAGTGTCGAAAAGAAAGCCTCTGTTATGTGGGATAAAAAAGGTGAAATGATAGGCCATGAAGCACTAAGTGCTGTTGATGATGGCACAATAGATGGAGAATGGGGAAGCATCTCAATCGATGATGAGGGAATGCCTACCCAAAGAACACAACTTATTAAAAATGGTCGTCTTGAAAACTTTATGTGTGATCGTCTAGGACATATGAAAACAGGGCACCCTAGAACAGGTTCAGCCAGAAGACAGAATTATAAGTTTCCACCTGCAAGTAGAATGAGAAATACATTTATCGAAGCTGGTTCTCATTCATTGGAAGAATTACTTGCTTCTGCAGGAGATGGACTCTATGCCAAAAGCATGGGGGGCGGATCTGTTAATCCAGGGACAGGAGAGTTTAACTTTTCAGTTCAAGAAGGATATTTAATTAAGGATGGAAAGATCGACAAGGCAATTAAAGGTGCAACTTTAATTGGAAAAGGTGAAGACGTTCTTAAAAAAATTAGTATGACTGGTGATAATTTTGAACTGGCGACAGGGATGTGTGGTTCAGTCAGTGGTTCTGTTCCAACAACAGTAGGACAGCCAGCAATCAAAGTGGATGAAATCCTAGTAGGAGGTCAGGCATGAAAAGTGAATTTAAAAACGCTTTAGAGAAAACACTAGACTTTACTAAAAAAAATGGTGCAGACCAAGCGGATGTCATATTGAATACAGGGTCCTCTTTTTCAATTAGTGCCCAAAAGAAAGAAATTGATAAGTACAAACTTTCAGGTTCATCTGTTGTTGGTATTAGAGCAATAAAAGATAATAAAGTTGGTATCTCTTATTCTGAAGCTCTTGATGATGATGCCTTAGAACTTGCTGCAAAAACAGCAATTGATAATGCAAAGAACTCTGATGTTAATGAATTTGAAACGATTTCAATTAAATCTGATAGAGATCTTATTTCTCAGAGTAAATATGAAAAAGATAATACTTCAACTCAAGAAAAAATCGATTTTTGTCTGAAACTTGAAAGCGAAGTTTATGCTAGAGACTCTAGAGTTCAAGCTGTTCCTTATAACGGTTTTTCTGAAGGAGAGTCGGAAACTTATTATATGAACTCTCTTGGAACGTTTGGTTATGATAATGAGTTTTATATGAGTTGTTACACCTCTGCTCTTATTCATGAAGGTGAGTTAAATTCAATGCACTATCATGGAGTAATGGGAACAGCTATTAAAACATTAAACTTTGAAGAATGTGTGGCAGAAAGTTTAGAACATGCAAGTGAATGGTTAAAAGCTGAACCGGTGCCAACTGGGCATTATGATATTATCTTCACTCAGGATCAATTTGTTTCTGTTTTTGGATGTTTTGGGAATATCTTTAGCGCAAAAGCTGCTTGGGATAAAGTAAATCCATTTGCAGAAAAACTAAATGAAAATGTTGCCTTTAATGAGCTTACGGTAATTGATGCTCCAATGTATCAGGATGCTTTCTTCACTTATGAATTTGATAGCGAAGGTGTAGGTCGATCTGATTTAACTCTAATTGAAAATGGAGTACTAAAGAATTTCTACCATAACACTTCTACAGCCAATTATTTTAAAACTAAAACAACAGGACATGCTAGCCGTGGACCAAAAAGCTCGTTAGGAGTAGGTGGAACAAATAAACTGATTAAAGCAGGTTCAACAAGTGATCTTTCAGTGAAGTCTGGTGAGTATTTAGAAATTCATGCGTTACAAGGCCTTCACTCAGGGGCAAACTCTATCTCTGGTGAATTTTCTTTTGGTGCAAGTGGTTACCTGTGTCGCGATGGAAAACGAATTCAACCTGTTAAGGGGATTACGGTCGCTGGAAATTATCATCATATGTTAATGAAAATAAAGGCTATCGGTGATGTAATACACCCAAACACTGATCGTAGTTTTTTTGCTCCTACAATTAGGTTTGATGGACTATCGGTAGCTGGAAAATAAGGAAGTTGTATGTCATTAAAGTGGAAAATTTTAATTCCAATTATTCTGGTCAGTGCTTTAGTTTTAGGTAAGATCATTATGTGGGACTTTCCTGTTTCAACTGGAAAAAGAGTTGGAAACCTAACTAAGATCTCAAAAAAAGGTAAGATCTTTAAAACATGGGAAGGAACGATTGATGAAGGAAGTGGAGATAAACTAACTTCTTTTTTCTCTGTTCGTGATGATCAGATTGCTGAGCAATTATATGAATATGAGGGAAGAAAGGTTGTTATTTATTATGAAGAGTATTTAGCGAATTGGCCATGGGCAACTAAGTATAATGTAACATCGTGGAAAGCAAATGTGGAAGATAAGCTTTCAGCTGTAACTACAGCTGAGTCTTCAAATAACGCGTTAGTGGACTATGTTGGCAAAACTTTATTTTGTTCTATGCTTGGAACATTATACAAAGATCAAGATCTATATCAAAAAGTAAAAGAGTATATGAAAGAAAACAACTTATTTATCTTTAATCAATATGGGAAATGTAATGAGTAATAAACCAGTAAGGTTATTTTTAGTTATCGGATTAACAAAAGAAGGTGCACATTGGGATGATACTTTTGTAGAAAACTTAAAGAAAAAGTTTAATACAGATGATGTTATCACTGTTGACCTTCCAGGATCTGGACAATTTCTAGATAAAAAATCACCATTATCTATGGAAGGAATTGTAAAAGAAACAAGAGCACACTATTCAAAGTTTCTCCAAGGAGATAGCCATAATATAATGGTTTCAGTATCACTAGGCGGTATGGTTGCCACAGAGTGGATTAAGCATTATCCAGCAGATTTTGAAAAGTTTGTTATTATAAACTCAAGCTTTAGAGGTTTTAGTCCTGTTCATAAAAGAGTTCAGCCATGGGCCATGAAGAAGTTTTTCAATGTCTTTCTTGCTGGAACTGATGAAGATAGAGAACATCATGTAATTGATCTATGTAGCAATAATGCAGATATGTATGATCATACAAAGCATAAATGGGTAAAACTTGCTAAAGAAGGATCTATGGCCAAGTCTAATATTGTAAGGCAATTATTGGCAGCGACTAGATATAGTCCTGATCATAAACCAGAAATTCCAACTCTTATCATTGCAGCTAGACATGATAAACTTGCGCATTTTTCATGCTCAGAAAGCTTACAGGAGAAATGGAATAAAGATCTTCATATCTTTGAGCAAGAGCATATTGGTCATGGGGCACATATTGATGCGCCAGATGAGCTTGCTACAGTGATACATGACTGGGCAATTGCTTAGACTAAATCTCTTTCAGTCTACGAAAGAGCTTTTCTCTTTTTCTGTACCTATTGTTTTAGGTCAAATTGGAATAACATTAATTGCTTTAGGTGACGTATATGTCGCTTCAATGCATGGTACGGTATCAACTGCATCTCTAGGAGTTGCTGTTGCCTTTATGAATCCTATTTTTCTTTTTGGACTTGGCTTGTTAATGGGGGTCGCTCCTGTTCTGTCTATTAAAAGAGGAAGAGGTGAAGAGCCAACTCAGTTTCTTTTTAGCAATATCGTTTATTCAGTTTTAGTTAGTATTTTAATTATGATCCTCATGTTTGGTTGTTATTTTATTATTCCCCATGTTGGTATTGAAAAAGAACTCGTTCCTTATATTCAGAAATATATATTTATTACAACCTGGTCTTTTCCAGCAGCTTGTATCTTTCAAGTTATTAAAGAGCATCTACAGGCTTTAGAGAAGGTTGTCTTGGCAAATGCCACTGCAATCTTCGGAGTTGTCGTGAACCTTTTCCTAAACTTTGGCTTTGTTTTCGGTAAATGGGGATTCCCTAAGTTAGGGTATGATGGGTTGGCCTATGCTAGTTTTGGTGTTCGACTCTTTTTGGCGCTTGTTTTAGTTGCCATGACTATAACGACGATCAAATGTTTTAAAGTTAAATGGGACTATATTAAAGAGGCTTTTTCATTTTCTCTTCCCGTTGCATTTATGATTTTTTTGGAGGTTCTCGGATTTTGTTTTGTTGGAATCGTTGTAGGAACTATTGGGGTTGATGAATCAGCTGCTAATAATATTGTCTTAAATTTGGCGACTTTGACCTTTATGATTCCATTATCTATTTCAAGTGCAGCAACGGTTAAAGTTGGGATGCAGTATGGAAAAGAGAGTTATCTGGGAGTCACTCGGTTTACAATTTCAGCTTTATTATTATCAGAGCTTTTCATGTGTATAACATGTTCTATTTTTATGCTTTTTTCAGAGCAACTCATGGGACATATGAGTATAGATCCAAAAGTTATCTTTATCGGTGTTCAGTTATTATTTATCGTGGGACTTTTTCAAATTGTAGATGGAATCCAAGTTACATTATCTGGAGTTCTGCGAGGCATGGGTAAAACTAAAGAATCTTTCTATGCCATATTGCTTGGTTATTGGATTATAGGTCTTCCAATGGGAATGTATCTGACTTATTATCAGGGCATGAAACCACAAGGCCTGTGGGTAGGTCTTGCAGCTTCTTTAGCTATCGTTTCAATAGTGCTAAGTGTTATCACTAAAAAACAATTAAATATCATGAAAAACAGCTTCCACAAGCTCAAAAACTAGCTTTATTTATAATTTAAAGTGACGTTGCAAAGGCTAAATGATAAATAGTTAACTCGTATTGTTATTTTTTTATTGGAGGTGTTCCGTGGATAC
>CAXGOD010000125.1:0-6499 GCA_964011245.1 uncultured Bacteriovoracaceae bacterium
AACAACATGAAACTAAAGCGGTACCACCAACTGCGATTCATTCATCTCACCTTTTGAAATATTAATTAACTGTGCATTTAACTTAAATACCTAAAAATTCTAATCGTTTTTAAGCATTAGAGCAAACTAAGATTCTGTTTTCTTTGGAGTTTCTGCTGAGGCTTGTGACATCTCCCCTGCTATTTTTGCTTCGCGTTCGAGCTCAGAGTGAGCTACTTCTTGCTTAGCTTCTTGTAGATGCGACTGGTCATCTTCAGCAGGAATTCCCTTATCTCCCTCATGCTCAGCAGGCTGATCCATTGGCTGGTCCATAGGTTGGGCCACTTTGTGGGATTCGGTATGAGCAGTTGGGTTGTTAACAACGTCAGTGATTCCCTTTGCAGCATTTTGAAATTCACGAATACCTTTACCCAAGCCTTTTGCAAGACCAGGTAGTTTTTTTGGGCCTATAAAAATGAGGGCCACAAATAAAATAATTGCAACTTCACCAACACCTAAACCAAACATGTTCTTCCTTGTATAAATATTACGCCCAGATCAACACTGAGCGTAATTTTTTAAATTACTTTTTTGTTTCTTCAGTTGTCTCAAATAGAGCTTTTGCTGAACCAGCAACTTGGTTACGAAGAAATTTAATTTTCGTTCCACCTTCGATCTCTAAAGTTACAATTTTATCAGTAAGTCCGTGAATTTTACCAATCATTCCTGACTTCGTGTAAACTTCCTGACCTTTTTGCATGTTTGCAATAAACTTTTGCTCTTCTTGCATCTTCTTCTTTTGAGGTTTAATCATTAGAAAATAGAAAACAAAAAATACTAAAACTAGAGGAACAAAACTCATTAAAGGGCTTTGAGCTGGTGCTGCAGCTGCTTGTGCATGTGCGTTTGAAATTAATAATCCTAACATATATATCTCCCGATTTACTTGATTAACTACTTATGCATATTTGAACTATAGTTTTTATAAAATTCTTTATAATAATCGTCAAACTTATCTTCTAATATTGCAGATCTTGCGTCCCGCACCATTTTCAAATAAAAGTGGAGATTATGATATGTGATTAACTGTCCCGCTAAGTACTCCCCAACATTATAGAGATGACGAATATAAGATCTATTATAACGAGTACATACAGGACAATCACAACTTGGGTCTGGTGGAAGTGGGTCTTCCTTAAATCTTTCTTTCTTTATATTAAGAGGTCCATGTTTTGTAAGAAACTGCCCATTTCTAGCGTTTCTTGTTGGAAGGACACAGTCAAACATATCAATCCCTGCACGAATTCCATTTAAGATATCCATTGGTTTCCCAACACCCATTAAGTATCTTGGTTTATCTTCTGGCATCTTAGGAGAGAATGAATTTAAAAAATCAACCATCTCTTCATTTTTCTCACCAACACTAAGTCCACCAAGGGCAAAGCCTGGAAAATCCATTTCCATTAATCTTTCCATACACTCTTGTCTTAGATCTTCATGCAGCCCACCTTGGATGATACAAAAAAGATTTTGATGTTCTTGTAACTCATAGTCTCTGCAACGCTTTGCCCAACGAAGTGTAAGCTCCATGCTTTCACGTAGAGTTTCTTTTGTTGCTGGAAGTTTTGGACACTCATCAAAGATCATAACGATATCTGAACCAAGTGATTTTTGGATCTCCATTGATTTTTCAGGGCTAAGCATATGGTATGATCCATCAATATGAGATTGAAACTTAACACCTTCCTCAGTAACTTTATTAAGATCACTTAGAGAGAAAACTTGAAAGCCTCCTGAGTCAGTAAGAATTGGTTTATCCCACGTCATCCATTTATGGAGTCCTCCCATTTTTTCAATAAGTTTGTGTCCAGGCTTTAGATATAAGTGATATGTATTTCCAAGAATGATATCAGCATTCATTTGTTCTAGGTGTTCTTGCCATAGTCCTTTAACAGTCCCTCTGGTACCAACAGGCATAAAGATAGGTGTTTGAATATCACCATGGGCAGTCTTAACTGTTCCCGCTCTTGCTTGTCCAGACTTTCCTTCTAGTTTAAAAAATTCCATACATTCTCTTTCTTATCTTAAAATCAACATTCCATCTCCATAGGAGAAGAAACGGTAATTATTCTCAATTGCTGTTTTATATAGTTCTAATGTTTTTTTACGTCCTACAATGGAGCTCACAAGCATGAGCAATGTGCTTTTTGGTAGATGAAAGTTAGTTATCAGCCCTGCTATTGAGTTTACTTCTTTTCCTGGATATAAAAAGATATCCGTAGAATTTAACTCTCCATCAGGCTTTGATATAACTCCCTCTGAATCACTACAACTTTCTAATACTCTTAAGCTTGTGGTACCAACAGCAATAAGCTTTGAATTATACTTATTTATTTTTTCAAGTTGATCATTTTCAATTTCAAAAAACTCTTCATGCATTTGATGTTCAAGAATATTCTCAGTTACTACTGGCTTAAAAGTCCCTGCTCCAACGTGAAGAGTAACAAAGGTCTTTGAAATATTTTTTTGCTCAAACTTTTTAAATAGCTCATCTGTAAAATGAAGTCCTGCAGTGGGAGCAGCAACAGAGCCGACTTCCCTAGCATAAACAGTTTGGTAGTCTTCGATATCTTTTTCGTCTGCAATACCATCTCTAATATAAGGAGGAATGGGAATCTGCGCATTCTTCTCTAGTTGTTGTAATAACTCTTCTTCAGGTAGATTAAACTTTATTAAAAAAGAACCATCTGATTTTCTATCAATAATCTCAACTTCTAACTCGTCAAAAAAGTATTTATCTCCAGGGTTTTTCTTTCCACGAGTTTTCACAAGGGCCGGATAAAAACCATTTTGATGAACCAAAGACAGGATAAAAACTTCGCACTTTCCACCCGTTTCTTTTTGGCCTATGAGTCGACATGGGAAAACTTTTGATTGATTAAAAACAAGTAAGTGCTCTTGGGATAAAATCTCAGGAAGATCATAATAATGCCTATGCTCAACCTTGTCTTCTGAGGCCCTATAAACCAAAAGCTTTGAGTTGTGTCTTCCTACAATTGGCCTTTCGGCAATCAGCTCAGATGGTAGGTCAAAATCGTATGACGCAAGTTGTAAATCAGGGTTTTGTTCTATTTTTTGCATTGGGCTGTTAATTAACATAAAATAATCTTGATGAGAATTGTTATCTTACTTCTATTCATTCCTTCAATGGCCTTCACCAAGGGTGTTGATTGGGAAAAATTGAATAAAGAAATGGAATATCTCCGAAACAATGCTTTTATTGATAAGAAAAAAGAACAGATAAAAGAAGTAAACAAAAAAGAAGAGACAAAACTAACTGAAAAATCCAGTGAAAAACCAATTGAGAAGAAAACCTATAGTTTAAAAAGAAAGCCCAAAGATATTAAACAACTTGACCCAAATGTACTTGCGCTCGAGCAGCAGTACTTTGATGAAGTGAATTTAAAATATTCTGCACCGAAAAGGGTAAGAGCAACTCGCCGCAATAATAGCTATCAACCAAAAAGCAAAGAAGAAATTAAAAACTCTATTAATGCCCCTTCAATTCCAAGTTTAGATTTTTAAAATACAGAAACCTTTTGGAAAAGCTCTAGTTTCTTAACAACAAGATCAACAAATTGTTTAAAAGCTTTAAAGAGTGGATATGTATTTACTTGCTCAAGTAAGATATTAAAAATTGAATTTAAAAATTCAATGACTGGTTCTAGGTTAAGTTTCTTCACTACAAAATCTAAGAATCCATTAGCTTCTTCAACATTTTGATCTTTAACAACATAAAGAGGGTTTTTAGCTTTTTGTTTCATCTTAGTGTCCTAGTTGTTGTTCAATATGTCCTACCATATTAATAAATTGACCTTGCAGATCACGATAGTCTTGGGCCTCAAAATCAAATACAGATTTTTTAACCGCCATACTTCTTGCAAAGTGCGCTCTATTTTGAAATGGCTCAAAGACAAAACCATCACTAAACTCTTGTTTAATATGTTCGAAATCTTCTTTGGCCTGTTTTCTTCGACCTTCAAAGAGATTTGGAATATATCCAAGGTTCATTGGAGTTGATGTGATACCCATGTCCTCAATATCTTCGACAACTTGTTGGATATTCTTTAATCCTTGCTCTGAGAATGAGTCAGGGATAAATGGAAACAATACTCCATTAACAGCACATAGAATATTAACAACTAATAATCCTAATGTTGGTGGTCCATCGATTACGATATAATCATAGATATGTGTAAGATCATTTTTTTCAATAAACTTTTTAAGAATTAATTGTCTAGGTGCACTTATTCCAGCAACAGTAAGTTCAAAACCTGATAGCTCCTGACCTGATGGAAGGATATCAATATTATTACCTTTGCGAATAAGAACTTCCGACAACATTGTATCTGTATGAAGTGCTCTTAACTCTCTAACTGAGTTAACTAATAAATGAAAAATATTATGTTGATGTTCATTTGGGTTATAACCAAATAAAGTACTAAAATTGAACTGAGGATCCATATCGATACAGAGAACTTTTTTACCTTCACTTGCTAAGGCATGGGCCAAATTGAAGGCCATTGTTGTTTTACCAACTCCACCTTTTTGATTCATAAGAGCAATAATCTTTCCAGATCCTGGTTGCTGTGTTTCATTTTTTGTAGATTTAAAGATATTTAGCATATTAGGGCCTTTGGTTATGTATCCATATTTAACGCTATGAAATCATTTATTATGCGTCAATTATATTGGGCAATTTAACAAATGTGAAGTTTTACTTAATATCTTCTAAGATATTGATTTTACGTTAAGACAAATACCTGAGTCCTCCAGTCATCGTAACATGTTAAAATTTTATAAGAAATAGCCGAAAAGACTAATGGGATAATGAGGGAAAGTATTTGAAATTAAAGTATTTATTGATCACATTCATCTTGGCATTTATCTCCGCATGTAATGTAGCGGAGCAGGGCCCAAAAGTGGATACTTCTGAAAGTGCCAGTAAAAACACTAGTGCTAATCTTCCTAATCCAAATCAAATTATTAAGTTTAGAAAAGATAGAGACTCTAGTTCTGAAAGTGGAAACTTTGTTACAGTTTACGTCGAAAGAGAAGGAACCTACCTTCCAGATGATCAAATCGTTAATGTTAAAATTGGTGGTAGTGCAGATTTAGATGATCTTGATGCAACTAATCCGTTTATAGTTGATGGGGCCAATGTTACTTTTCTACCTGGTTCAACAGATACATTTGAAGTTAAGTTTCCTAGCGGGTCTGTTTCTCAAGACATTAAAGTTACACTTAAAAATGACAATATGTTTGAACAAGATGAAGTTCTTCAACTACAAATTGTTAATAATGCGACTAAAGATTATGTAATGGCCTACCCATCAATGATGGGTATCCTTATTGAGAATGACGATACTTTACCTGAGGTTCAGTTTCCAATAACAATGGCAAGTAGTCTCGTCTCTCCAGTATCTGTGAATGAGAGTAGTTTATATTCTATAACAGTAGAACTTAGTAATAATTCTTATGAACAAATTACTATACCTGTAAGAATACATGGAAGTTCTGTAGCTAACTCTCAGGACCATACATTCGTTGATAAGAGCTTTATTATCCCAGCTGGACAACCAAGTGAAACTTATAATTTCACAATTAATTCTGATTTATTTAATGAGCTTGATGAATTATTAGTTTTAGAAATTGGAACTCCAATTAATGCAGTAAGAAGTAGTTCCGACTATATGCACTATATAGAAATTGTAGATACGACGGTAGATCCAACCTACGACCTTGCCGCTGCTGACGGGATTCTTGGAGAAGCTGGCGATACTGAAGTTTTAACGCTTACCCTTAATATGGTTGCTGGGCAAACATTAGAGAATGCATTAACAGTACCTGTAACTATTACGCCAACAAGTGGAAACATCTATAAGAATGTTGACTATCAACTAGATAATATGGAATTCACCTTTGCTGCAGGAAGTGCAAATGGGGCAACTTCAACGATTACAGTTACGGGACTCAATGATGGTCTGTATGAACAAAGTGATGAAACAATTCAGTTTTCAGTTGCTGATTCAGACTATGCTACTGCCGGAACCAGTACAGCTTCAGTAACTATTACCGACGATGAAATTGCACCTATTTTACAATTTATCTCTCCAACTTATTTAAGTCAGGAAGGAGCAACTTTTTTCCTTCCTATTAATATTTCAACTCCATCTGATGAGCCGATTGTATTATCACACACTCTGGCAACAGGTGGAACCAATGCGACACCTGGAGTTGATCACTCAATTCTAAGTGAACTAGCAACAACTTTTACTATTCCTGCAGGAGCAACAAGCTACCAATACCCAATCATGATTTATTCTGATTCGCTTTTTGATCAGAACGAAACAATTGTTATTACGCTTGCCCATAGCTCTGGTCATGGATCAGTTGCAGGAATTACAGCTTCAACGATTACCATTAAAGAAGATGGAACTCTTCCATCAATTACTTTCGA